>JAOARS010000014.1 GCA_025210415.1 Marinifilum sp.
ACCGGGAGGTTTTCCCGGGTCAGGTTTTTAAGGATATCCTGCAGGTATGCCGCGTTAGACTGGTTTAACTTATCGGCAATAATTTCCGTTTTTGAATTAAGAGTATATTCGCCCTCTCCTTTTTCCTCTGATTGGGGTTGCGGTATTACATTGATATGACGGGCAAAAACACCGCCTGCTGACAACAACATTATGAGAATACTTACTTTTATTGAATTTATCATCATTCTATATTTTAATTATTTATTCTGTAATTTGGCATATGCAAGTGTTAGATACAGCTAATCCGCCATTGGCACCATCCTCCAAAGCTCTGCAGAATGGCTTTTACATTGGTTAGTTGATGCCTTAGGATTAAATTGAACCTTGTCATTAACCGATCACTTTTATGTTGTCGTTGCGGATTTCGGAACTCATTCCTGTCTGGCAGAACTGAGCGGCGATGTGTGAATCCAGCGTTCGACATCGTACGACCCCGCAATGCAATTTACAATTTATTACCACACGTTATTTCATTATTTTTTTGATTTCTTCATTTATTTCATTGCCCATATTCACTCCAGAATAGCCATTAAAAACTTTAGTTATTTTAAGGTCTTTATTAACGATAAAGATTCTCGGATAATAACTTAAACCGAAACTATTTTCAACAATTTCATTTCCAATTATAGTTTCAAATGGGATATTCTCCTTTTTTACAAATTCTCTAATTCTATGGGGTTTATCAATTGTATTAAAGTAATAGAATTTAACATTGGTTTTGCCTTTAAACAAGTGATATGATTTTTTTAGCTCATTTGAAGCTAGCGTACAATTTCCGCATCCGATATAACCAAATTCAAGAATGGACACTTGTCCCTTTAAAGAATGCAATGAAATCGAATCTCCATTTAGTTTTAACACTTTTAAGCTTGGAATGTAATCTCCTGATTTTAATTCATTCTTCTCTGGGATACTCTTCTTTTTTTTCCCTATTGTTTGATTGAATTTAAACGTTTTGTTATCAATTGGTCTATTAATTACCAGTTCTCTGATTTGATATGAGCAGATTTGGTCAATCTGTGATTTTCCATCAACAGCTCTTTGGAAATGTGTTTTTAGATATACCGGAAAATGTGTTTCCTTATCAATTGCAATTATTTCCTTATTCGAATACGTCGCATTAAATTTAAGAGTAGTCCCTTGTTTTTCATTCTGAATTAGGTAACAGTCTAAATCATCAATCATTGTATCACGTAATAAAGTAACATTACCTATTAACCAGGAATCATTCTTTTGATTAAAAACAGAATCAGGTGATGTCAATTTATCTAAATATACAGTTAAGCTACCCATCAACTCGTTATTGATTGTTGAATATGAGAAGGTGAACTTGGTATCTTGACCTGGTTCTTTTTGAATTGTACTGTCTTGGTTCATAAAGTAAATTAGGCTTTCCCCGCTATAAAACGCTTGGTAGCTTATGTCATTTAACAAATCTTCCATATTAGATATTAAATACCAACCAGCTAAAGAGTCGCTTTTAACTTTTTTAAGAGAGAAACTACCTTTATACTTTGTCATGGACATGTCAGATTCAGGAGAAGGAGAACCAAAATTAAAACTGAGTTCTCCTGAGATTGTTTCAATTTTATTTGTCGATTCGATAGCTTCTTTTAATATACTTTCGATTGTTACTTTTTCTTGACAACTAACCAGTCCTAGGCAAAACAATAAGCTTAATATAGTTTGAATTTTCACCATTCTCGTTTTTCTTCATAATGTGTGGTAACCTTTTGGCATGTTGCCAAAGGCTAACTGTATAGTTAAGGTGGTATTATAACTTTAATAAAAACTTTGCCTTAACAGCTTTATGGTCCGATGGCCAGGTGCTGCTAGTAACATCAAACTTATCCTCTGTAATTTCTTTTCTGCGCTTATTTCTGACGATTGAACCAACAGGTCCTACAATGGATGCATCTTTCAACTTAAGTCGTTTATCTTCATAAAAAAAGATAAAATCTATGCGGTCGCGGTCATCGGCCAGTGGCGACCATGCCAATTTGTTTATATCCACCAATGGGTTATCGGCCGGAAAGGTAAATCCCGGGTGAGTAACCGGGTTTGGGTATAATTTGCGGTAAGCATCAATAAAACCGGCTTTTTCCAAGGCTAAGGTATTTCGCCACTTTATAATCACGCCATTGTGGTCAAACATATCTTTGGTTTTTGCTGTCCAGTCTAAATGTGAAGGTTCGTTAAAGTCGCCGCCAAGAATAACCAAACGCTTCCTCTTTTTTTCTTGTTTGGCATCCTTAATGAAAGCATCAATGGCTTCATCGCGCTTTGATAGCAAGTTGTCTTCTTTAATGGCCGCAATATCTGTAACAGGCGCATCCAGCTTTTCCCACGTGGAACCATCATAAGATCTGGGCAGATACAAACTACAATTTAAGTAATCCAGGTGAGCGCTGTAAAACGCCACTTGTGTTCCTTTAATATCAATAATAGCCTTGGTTATGGATCCGCGGTCGTCGTTAACCGGATACAGAGCTGTTTGGCTTATAACCGGATATTTAGAAAGAATTCCTGAATCCTCACTGTGTTCAGAATAATAAGTGAAGCCTTTATCTGCCAAGGCCTTTATCAAGCGTTCATTCAATGCCTTGCCATTATAGTTTCTAACTTCACTCAGTGCTATCAAATCAGCTTTAGTTCTGATTATCTCATCAATTACAGCTTCAAAACCGCGTTTTACAATTGTTCCTTCGTGCCAAATATTAAATTGCAAAACAACCAAGTCCATCTTTTTAGGTGGAGATGAATGGAGGTTTAAAGAAGCTAATAGTATTAATATTGCTGTTAAAATCGTTTTATGCATATTTTATATTATAAGTGAATCAACTTCCTAAATAAGGTCAAAGAAGGAGGTTGACTCATACCGTCCTTCTTTGACAAAATTACTTCTTTCACTCACTATATAAC
>JAOARS010000214.1 GCA_025210415.1 Marinifilum sp.
AGCAGGCAAGTTCTTTGAAAAAATCATCTTCATCCAATCTTCACTTTAAAAATTCTTCAAAATATCCCGATATTCTTTCAGATTTTTTAAAGCAAATCTTAAATAAATCTGATTTTCTGTGATAGATATTTTTAATCGAACTCTGGTTATTAGAAAATCTATTCCAAACTTAAACAAGACACCTTGTTAACTTCATCATAACGGTGCTATGCTTGTGCTTTATCAATTCTTGTTTTAATTGTATTTTCAGCTCTCATTACAAAGTCTCCAATACATGATTTTAAAGTTTTATGATTTGATGCTTGAATGCATAAATTACCAAATTTACTGTATTGTACGATCCTGTTTTTTGGAATAAATTACTCTTATGTTTTTCAATGGTTTTGATACTTAAAAAAGTGGCTTCTGCAATTTGTTTATTTCCATATCCCTTACAAATAAATTCAAGAATCTCCCTTTCCCGATCAGTAAATTCAGGCAATTCTTCTTTTTGCTTTTTCTTTTTTCGAAGTATGCTAAGCTTGTCCGATAAAAGGCTTACAATTTCATCGGAGAAATAATTGCCACCTTCATATACTTTAAGTATTGCTTTTTCAAACTCATCAATCTCAGCACTTTTCAGCATATATCCTTCAACACCAGCCATTAGCATTTGCTCCAAATAATCATCATCCAAGAATGTAGTTAGGGCTATTATTTTAAGATCCGGATTTACCTCCAAAGCTTTCTGGCTTGCTTCTACCCCATCAATTTGAGGCATGTTTATATCCATAAAAACAATATCTGCCTGATGGTTTTCAAATATTTCCAAAAACTCTTTGCCATTTGAAGCTTCGGCTACAACTTCAACAAAGGCGAAACTTTGTAAAAGCAAACGAAACCCATCTCTGAATATTTTATGATCATCTACTAATAATACTTTTATTTTATTCATTTATTGTGTTTTATTTTTACTGAGTGCAAATTGAATTTTTATTTTGAATCCTCTGTTTTGCGCTGTCTGAATTTGATATGTTCCATTTATAGATTCAACTCTTTCAATGATATTTTGCAAACCCATACCAGAGCCTTCTTTTGCTTTGTTTACATCAAAATTAAATCCTACACCATTATCGGTATAATTTAATATCAAAAAGTTTTCTCCTGATAAATGAATTTTAATATCGGAAGCATTTGCATATTTTAAAGTATTATTAATAAGCTCACTACATATTCTATATATAATTACTTGCGTGCTTTGTTGCGGAACTCCCCTAAAATCTTTTAAATCCAGATCAACATCTACATTATCAAGATTGTTAATTTTATCGACCAAACGCTGTAGAGATCCGTTAAGGTCATATCGGTTTAACACTGAAGGATTTAAATTGTTAATGACCTCTGAAACCGTTTCCAATGCCTGTTTTGACAGTTGATTAATTTGATTTACTTTTTCGAGAGAATCTTGTTTGTTGGTTAATTCTTTGCCTAAAATTTTACCATATAAGCTTATACTTGACAAAAGAGCACCAAGTCCATCATGCAAATCTCTGGCAATTCTCTTTCGTTCACGCTGCTCAACTGTCATGGTATTTCGCACCAACTGCAAATGTGCTTGGGTTAAAGAATTCATCAGTCTTATAACAATTACCAAACTGCCTATTAATAGAATTAATATCGAAGCAAGAAGAATAAAAATATTTCGTTTAAACTTTTGATTGGTTTGATTTATATACAAATGAAGAGCTTTTTCATACTCGGTAAATGCAACTATAAAGTGTTTAATTTTTGTATTTAGCTTGCTTTCATCCTGATTATTTTTCATTAATGGGTGTAAATCAAAAACAGAACTTTTTAAGTGCATTAAAGCGATTATGAAATCATTGTTCTCGCTTGGTTTAAGGTCGAATTCCTTTGATGCAATGCTTTTAATATTCTCAATATTTTGGTTAACTTTTACAAACAAAGAATCGATGGCTTTTAAAATTAAGCTATCCTGCTTGTTTTCAAATTCACTATGCTTTATTCTCGCATCAAATATTTTTATCTCAATCTTTTCTGAGTTTTCAACCAAACTAATGTGTTCTTTATCTAATTGGGAACTGCGATTCAAAGTGTATAAAATAGCTGCAATAGCTATAAGGCTAAATCCGATAAGTATCAGGGCAATTTTTTGCTTCACAAAAAATCTTTTATTCATGTTCATTAAGTTAAAATTCACATTAACTCAAATCTACTAATATTTCTTTTGTTCTAAAAGTTTTCCGCGCATAAGCAGTTTGTCCTTTCAATGTCCATTCAGATCAATCTTAATTTAAATATCGAGACTCAATTCTTTTGTCTATTTCGTTTATTCTGGTGGTAAAAAAAAGATTCACAAACAACTTTTCAATTCTTCATTTGCATTAACCATTAACAAATCGTTTACAAAGCCTTCATCTTTAATGCCTAAACTAAAAATTGGACGACTTGAGTTATGCAGAAACTCACTCAACAACCTTTCGCTATGTGTACGGCTAAACATTAAGTCTTGAAACCCCTGAACAAGCAAAATATCGGCCTGAGTTTTTTTTGCTCCCTCCAATAAAATATCATTTCTTTCAGGGTTTTCTTTCTCAACGATTCTTACAGAACATTCTACACCTTCCCGCTCTATCAAATCCTTCACAATTTGAGTTTTTTTATAAGCCAAACTTCTGGTTAATTCTATATTAACCGTTAAAGCTGCAAGCAATTTAATACGCGCATTAAATGTTTTCCCCAGGATTATCGACCAGTTTAATAGATCTCTTGAATGTTTTGCAATATCAACCGGAACCTGTATGCTTCGAATACCACTACCTGTCCATCTATCGTTCACACTTAACACCGGACATCGAGATTCCCGAACAATTTGATCAATACTGTTGCGTTTGTATTTTTCACTTAAACCATCAATTCTATTACTTCGGTTAAGAATTACCAAGTCAAATTTTTCTACATTGATAGTTGATTTAATGACATTTACGTAATTTCCAATCTCAACTTTTAGTTCTATATCTTCTGGAATTCTACCGCGAAAATGCATTTTAGCAAACCGTATTAAACGAACCATTCCCCTTCCCTGCAAACTGTTTTTAAGGCTTGGCTGAAATGCATTGGATATTGTACCAGGTTTTTGCACAACATGAAGCAATACAATTTGGGATTTAAACATTCTTCTGAAATATAAAGCCTGCTTGAATGCTGTTGCACTTTCCACAGCTAAACTTACCGGTACTAATATTCTTTCAAATCTGTTAGCTCTCATATGATATAAGCTTAAAAATTATCAACTGTTATTCCTTTACTTTTTACAAACCATTTGTCAAAATATGATATAAATTTTCGTTCTCTAACCATTAAATTATTAGCATGATAGATTAACAATGATTTTGGTTTTATATTCTGCAATTGTCTTTCTTGAATGCTTTCGGGTAATTTTTCAAATCTCATCGATGAGTTTTTACATGCATTAGCATATCTTTTAACTCGATCAGCTTTTTCTCTTATTGTAATATCGTTGACATTTAATTCAACATGAACATGGCAAGTTTGGTGGAAACAGATTTTCTCTAAAACCTCAAGTATTTTTTCTGATAATGCTGAACCAACATTTTTTACAAGTACAGATTCAATTTTCTCACCTATACCAACTCCATTTAAAACATATAATGGTTGTTTCACCGAATAAATGATATCCTTAAACCTAGGATTGGCATACAAATCGGCATCCAAATTATGTATTGAAAAAACAACCTGCCATTTTTGTTTCAAATAATTCTCGCTTTCAAAAAAGTCAATCAATTCACCTTCAAACGATATCAACTTCACATCAGATGATGAAATTTTATATTCTTCGCAAATATTTGTTCTTAAAGCTTTAAGTTCGCGTGTTGATATTTCTTTTAATATTGGTGATAAATCTCTCACCATAGATGTACCATATGAAGGCTTTTGCCAAGTTTGAATTAAATAGATCTCTGAATTTTCATTGTAGAGATAATTAAATACAAAATCTATTGCGGCCTTATTTCCTTCCGAAAAATCTGCCACCATCAATATTTTACTTTCACTTTTGCCCTTGTTCTCCATACCATTTATTTTTATTGCAAAACTATGTAAGCGAAATGAGTATAAAAACAGGCATAAACCTAAATTACATGAGGGATTTCCCTACTTTTATAAAAATTTATAATTTCTTCATACAAATCAGGACTATGTTTGGTGAATTTTAATACATTTGCGAGAGATATTGGAAGATGAAGGAGAAATCAATAATAATATTATTTGCATCGATATTAGTTTTGCTTAGTACTTTTCTGAACGTAATTTTAGTTCAGGAAAGATTGGCTTTCTCTGTATCTATTGAAAATTGTCCGGAATCTCAAGATCTATCAACGGAACTTGAAGAAATTGACAGCGAAGAGTATTATGGTTTCTACAAAAGCAAACCTTCACCTATTGCCAATACTTTATTGCAACACTTTTATCGCAACAAGCAATTTGTAGAAAAATTCACCTCAGATTTAATAACTCCCCCACCAAAACGCTAAACTAACTACAGTTTAGTTTTTCCATAAAATAACTCACATCAAGCATGTCGAGTTAGTATTAAGAAATATATAATTTCATCTTGCATTACCATGTAAGAATTAGCATTTTGATATGAAATTACAATCGACAAAAAAGAGCCGAAAACCACGAATTTTACTTTTACACCAATATTATTCATATACCGGTTTTTATAACTTTATCATTGCAAACCTAAAAAAAACTATTATTCCGCTTGCGCTGATTATAGGTTTATTATTGTTTTTGGAATACTATGTACTCGACTTCGAAAATTTATTTTATTCCACAACTAAAGATTTTTCGGTTTACGGATTATTAGCTGCTTTCTTTCTCTCTGAGTCGCTACTTGGGTTAATTCCTCCCGAATTATTTATTGCCTGGGTAAAAACTCTTGATAGTCCGACTTTATACCTTACGATACTTGCAATTCTTTCTTATTTAGGAGGATGTGTATCTTATTTAATAGGAAGACTGCTCCTGAGAATTCCAAAATGGAAAAACTGGATAGAAATTAAAATCGGAAAACACATCCAAAACATTCGAAAATGGGGAGGTTTTTTAATTATTGTTGGTGCTCTACTCCCAATTCCATTTTCAATTGTTAGTATGGCTTCCGGTATTATACGCTTTAGTTTTAAGAAATATTTATTCTATGGTTTATTCCGTTTTTTGCGTTTCTACTTATTTGCTATCGCAATATTTAAATTAATGGAATAAAAAAGGAAGAATAGTTCGCTAATTTTTAATCATTAGTTTGATTTGCAAGGCACTCAAAAAGCAACCTGTTACAAAATCGCACTATAAAATCTGACAGTTAAAGAAAAATTAACGAAGCATTGAAAAATAAAAATGGATCAACTCTCGTCGATCCATTTTCTTGTGCGGATGAAGGGACTCGAACCCCCACGCCCGAAGGCACTAGATCCTAAGTCTAGCGCGGCTACCAATTACGCCACATCCGCCTTGCGTTTGATTGCGGTGCAAATATGAATATTTTTTCTTTTGTCGCCAAACATTTTTAAAGGAAATAAATTGCTCAAATGCTTTATTCATGGGCATCATAGCACCAACAAACTGATTTATAATGTAGAATGCACTCAAAAAAACAATTACAAAAATTATAGTTTTGGTACTTCTATCGGAACCATCAAAAATACACCAAAGCAATCATGATTATCGTAACTATGGCCAACAATCTGGTTTTGTGAATTTAAAACGCCCTCCCAAGTATCCAGATGATAATCGAACTGTTTTTCACAGTCGAGTAATTCAACTTTTGTTCCGGTAACACTAAAATTTGTACCATCAAAATTCCCCTCTACTTCTTGTTGTACGCGGAATGGAGTTTCTCCTTCAATTCGTTCGGTATATACCACTACTCCGGAAATTACCTCTCCCTCTTGAGAGAATTCTGCAAATCCTTCATCCTTACCAAAACCAAAATCTTCGTTAAATGACCAACGGCCTGTAATGTTTTTCATGTTCTTCTTAATGCTAATCGGTATTAAGTTTGCAAAATTAGAAAAACATCAATAAAATGCTACAATGAAGAAGAACTACTATAGGCTAATTCAGGCTGTAATCAAGGTTTAATTCACCAAATGCAACAACACTTTTATTTAAATTACTAATACATAGCCGTTTTAAATCTTCCAACTCTCCAGGGTGTAAAATAAAATTGCATCCTCCACCTCCAATTGGAATTACAATTTTTCGTTGATAAGGCGTATGTACATTCTGTTTTACTACCGCCTCAATATTTATGGAATGTATGTAATCGGCAAATCGCTGGTAGCTATCTTTAGTAGAAAAATTAATGTTCATATTATTGAATTCCAAATGAATGGATTTGCATGAGTCGCAACGAAAAAGTGATCCGTTTGATGTTCTATTGTAAATCATATTGCTTTCTTATTTAGAATGAATACACAAAACTAACTGCATAAGCAACGACTAGCAATACCAATATGTTGGGATATTTTAAAGCTTCAAAGATTAAATTGCATAACAAAGTCTTAACCACAAGTACAAGCAAGTATAATTTCAATTTTAAGTCTAAAATTATCGAACTAAAATATTTATCATACCATTTCTGATTTAAATTTTCACATTGGTATGCCAATCCATCAAGGCAATCTATATTTAAAATCCATAATGAACGCAGTAAGATTAGTAAGCACCCAAAAACTTTCGAGGATTAAATACGAATCGGCATTACGCATCTGCCAATTCACAATTGATAATTCGTAATTCGTAATTATTTATTGATATTTCTCACTTATCTTTGTTGATTCTAAATCTTGATCAGGACAAATGTTCTGAATTCAATTGTAAAATGAATTGTTTATGATCGATCAATCTGCTATATGTGCAATATCAACAGCTCCGGGAAATGGAGCCATTGCAATTGTGCGTCTTTCCGGAGAGAATGCCATCCAAATTTGCGAGAAAGTATTTTCACCTATTAAGTCAAAAAAAATTAGTGAGCAAAAGGCCAATACAGTTCATTTTGGAACTATTAATGATGAGTCGGAAGTAATAGATGAAGTATTGGTAAGTTTGTTTAAAGCTCCTCACTCCTATACAGGCGAAAACTCGGTAGAAATTGCTTGCCACGGTGCACCCTTTATTCAGCACAAAATTTTACAGGCTTTAATAAAAAATGGTGCTCGTACTGCCACCCCGGGAGAATTTACCCAGCGTGCATTCCTGAATGGTAAAATGGACTTATCGCAAGCCGAGGCTGTTGCCGATTTAATTGCTTCCAACTCTGCTGCAGCGCATAAAGTAGCACTTCAGCAAATGCGAGGAGGTTTTTCGAACGAAATTGCAGGTTTACGTGAGCGATTGCTAAACTTCATCTCTTTGATTGAGCTAGAACTTGATTTTAGCGAAGAGGATGTTGAATTTGCCGATAGAACGCAATTGAGTAATCTGGTAAATGATATCCGCAGCCTAATTCAGAAATTGGTTGATTCTTTTGAACTTGGAAATGTAATTAAAAATGGTGTGCCTGTTGCCATTGTGGGAAACACCAATGTGGGGAAATCTACCCTGCTAAATGCTCTTTTAAATGAGGACAGAGCCATTGTTTCGGATATTGAAGGAACAACAAGAGATGTAATTGAAGATACCATTAACCTTGGTGGCATTACTTTTCGATTTATTGATACTGCAGGAATCAGAACTACCAAAGATCATATTGAAAGCATGGGAATTGAGCGGACCTATAGCAAAATGAAACAAGCTCAGATTCTAATGTTATTGGTAGATGCCGACAGGGATATGGAACGAATCAATGAATCGATTGCTAGTGTTAATAAAACCATTGATCGGGATTCTCAACACCTTGTGGTTTGTATTAACAAGATTGACTTGATTGAGAATCCACAGGAAATTGCAAAAAACTTAATTGGCCTTGAAGCGGAAGACAAATTATTGTTTATTTCTGCAAAACAAAAGCAAAATATTGATTCGCTAACAGCAGAATTGCTTAAATCGGTGAACATGAACAAGATTAACGAGCAAGATGTGATTGTAACCAATATTCGCCATTTCGAGGCACTTAAAAATGCTTTGGGAAGTATTCAACGCGTTCATGATGGACTTCAAACTCAAATTCCAACCGACTTTTTGGCTCAGGACATTCGAGAGTGTCTCCATTTTCTTGGAGAAATTACCGGGGATATATCTACTGACGAAGTTTTAGGTAATATTTTTAAGAATTTCTGTATCGGAAAATAAACTATATATCCTGACATTTCTTTTGTTTGTCATCAGCCTGAATCATTGAGATTCAGGCTTTTTTTATTTGTTTTTTTTTGTCTCCTAATTGTTACTTTCGAGTATATTTTGTGTCTGATTTGTTTCTCAAACAATAATTTATGGACAAGGAACGAAAAATCACAAAAATGGCGAAATGATGCTACAAGTTGCTACATTCTGCAACATGGTGCTACATTCTGCTACACAATAAAAGGAGAAATTATGAGCAGTAATATGAGAATACCATCTATATGCAAATTTTGTAATAAAGCTTTTATTGCAAAAACTACAGTTACACAATTTTGCACAACCAATTGCGCTAAAAAAGCCTATAAAAAAAGAAAGCGGGAAGAAAAAATACAATTAAAGTTACAGCAGGAACACAAATCGAGAAAAATACAAGAAACTACCCCAAAAATTACATTTCAGAATAAACAATTTCTGAGCATTAATGAATCAGCGCAGTACTTAGGAGTTAGTAGATGGACTATTAATAGATTAATTAAGAGAAATAAATTACCATCTCAAAAAATTGGTGTAAAGACCTTAATCCCAAAATCTTCGATAGGTAAGTTATTTGAATAGTTACAAAATTTTTCAAATAAAAATAAACATTTAAATTTTTCTGTCATATATAAAAGAAACAGATTAAAATAATTAAAACACAGAAATGAAAATTAAACTACGACATAAAACGATAGCAAATGGAACTAAGAGAAGTTTATATTTAGACTATTACCACAAAGGTGTAAGAAAGTATGAATATCTGAATATTTATATGTTGATAGCTCCATACAATATTCCAGATGTTATTTCTGAAAATAAACAACTTAAAAAAAAATATATTGAACGTATTGAAAGAAGAAATGCAGAAAATTGGGATAAAGCAGACCAAATCCTAACGATGCGAAAAGCTGATTATTTACGTGGTGAATCTAGATTTGATAATTCAATATACCAAAATCTTAATTTTATATCCTTTTATCAGCAACTTTGCAAAAAGAGAATCAACTCATCTAACAACTACGGAAATTGGAAAGCTGCAGAAAAACACCTAATAAATTATGCTGGCTCAGAACTCACCATGAAACAAATAAGTGTCAAATGGCTTAGAGGATTGCAAGATTATCTTAAGAATAGCGCAAGAAAAAAAAATAGAAAAAATCTAAGTGTAAATTCACAAGAATCTTATTATTCTAAAATTAAATGTGCTATTAAGGAAGCGTATAGAGATGGATATCTAAAAGAAGATATTACAGCAAAAGTGGAAGGTATGAAAACAGAAGATACTTATCGAGAATTTCTGTCATTAGATGAGCTAAAAAAATTAAAAGATACTCCTTGCAAATTACCTATATTAAAAATGGGGTTCCTATTTGCATCGGCAACAGGACTTCGTTTTTGTGATGTACAAAATCTTAAGTGGTTAAATGTTCAACATTCAAAAGAAATGGGTCACTTTTTAAGGTATCAACAACTAAAAACAGGAGTAAAAGAGACCCTTCCCATAAGTATATCAGCAATAAATCTCATGGGTGAACGAAAAGCACCTAATGATTTTGTTTTTCCAAACCTAAATTATAGCGATAGCAACAATAAAATACTACAAGCTTGGATTAATAAGGCGGGAAT
>JAOARS010000215.1 GCA_025210415.1 Marinifilum sp.
CTTAAATGCAATTGGCCCGAGTAATACCAAATGCGATAATAAATGGGCTAAAATAAAAAATAGAGTATTTTGATGTTATTCTAGGCAAAAAAGTAAGACATAGTTGTTCTACGTCGCTTCTTTTTTAACGAAGAATAAGAACAAAAGAGGCTGTTTTTATAACTCATTTATTGTTGTATTTGGTATATAATAATCGTTTTCCAACAAATCTTAACTTCAGGTAATGGCTCATTCTATATTTGGTATTATACAATCGGCATTACTATAAACCTGATAGCAAAAAATATCAATGAAATGTTGAGGGAATAAACTATTACTTTATCACCATGTAGTTTTTCTTGTTCTTTAATCGATTCCAATCTCTTGAATTCATCGATTGAATCATTTTTGTAGTAAGATCTACAACTACAAAATCGTCGTCTACTGTATAGAACAAATCTTTAATTTTTCTTAAAAGTTTCATATCCGCTAAAATTTTACTGTTTTACTACCTTAAATTTAATAGGAATACGAATATTTTTCAAGTTGTTTTTGTACCATTTAACGATTAGGTAATATGGGTTTGTGAATAGGTAATATGAGTTTGTGGTTGCGTTAAAATTAAATAAACTCTATAGAGTTAAAGTACAAATTCTTCTTGTCGAGTAGTATTCTTTTCATGCGCGAAGGCCCACCAATCGCAATTTGATAAATGTATTTGCCTCGAAAGAAGAATCTCTTAAAATAGGTATACTCATGTTTACCCACCATTTGTGTATACTCAATTTCCTTACCCAGCATTTTTTGATAGGCAACCGACCGTTCTCCCAATAAAATTGCACTACCGGTAACCAGGCTACCCTCTTTCATTTCTTCATAATACTCTGTTGGATCGGAGTATGTAAAATTCAATCCAACGCCAGAAAAATCAGAAGCCACAAGGCCAAATACGGTAACTGCGTCTTTAAAACTGAAAACTTCAATGGAAATGCCGTTAAGCTCTTTACTTTGAACAATTGGCTGATCGGGAATGGTAAATCTAATTTTTGATTTTTCCGACTCAATTTTTTTCCATTCCTCCTGTGCCATTACACTTGAGATCCATGCCAAACCAAGAACACATACTAACAAGAATTTTTTCATGCTTTATACCATTTTAGATGTTAATTTACACATGGGTATGATTCCGAAAATTACTAACACTCAGCTATGAGTAAATTTAGCAACTAATCGGTATTATTTTATTTCAGGTAATTCTATCCCTTTAATCTTTCTATACAAATCAAGAGCAAACACATCTGTCATGCCCGATACAAAATCCAATACCGACATTACTTTTTTGTAGTCAGTTTCTCCCGATATATCATACTGCCCGGGAATTAATGAAAGCAGATTTTTAGAGTAAAAACTCTCAGGATCCATAACAGCTGAAACAAACTCTTCCAACAATGTTCCCAAAATTTTATAGCCGGCCAATTCAATCTCAATTACCGAACGATGACGATAAATTCTTTGAACAGCTACTTTCGTACAAGTTTTATAGGCCTGTTTACAAGTTAATCCAACTTCTTTAATTAGTGACCCCTTAAATCTTCCGCTTAATATGGCATCGTAATTATTCACAAATACATTAACACATTCCCCAACCAATTTTCCAATTACGCTGGCTCTTATAAAAGCTATTTGCTCATTGGTGTCGGTTACTTCCTGCTGGCAAGTTTCATTAATTCTGTCAAGAGTTGACTTTTCTTTAAGCCGATCATAAAAATTCAGCAACAATTCCTTTGTTTCATCAGTACTAAGAATATTCAACTTATGTGCATCTTCAATATCCATAATCTGATAACAAATATCATCGGCAGCCTCAACCAAATAAACCAAAGGAAAACGAGCGTAAATTCCTTCATTGATTTCTGGAATTTCAAGCTCTTTGGCAATTTTGATATAATCAGCTTTCTCGGCATGAAAAAAACCATATTTTGGTTTTTTAGAATCAGGAATTTTAGTAGAATCCCAAGGATATTTTACAATTGATGCTATGGTAGAATAAGTAAGGGCAAAACCTCCCTTTCTCCTTCCTTTAAAGGCATGTGTCAACAATCGTAATGCATTCGCATTGCCTTCAAAATTAGTTAAATCGAACCACTCCTTATCATTAAACTTTTCTTTTAGTGCTGCTCCTTCACCTTTTTCAAAATAATGCGACAGGGCTTTTTCTCCTGAATGTCCGAATGGTGGATTTCCCAAATCGTGAGCCAGGCATGCTGCTGCTACAATACTTCCAATTTCCCTAATTCCGGTATTAGGATCAACTTTTTTATTCTCGATTAGCTTTTCAGCCAGCAAATTGCCCAAAGAACGTCCAACACTCGAAACTTCTAAACTATGAGTTAACCGATTGTGCACAAAAATGCTCCCTGGCAAAGGAAAAACTTGTGTTTTATTTTGTAAACGACGAAATGGCGATGAGAATATCAATCTGTCGTAATCTCTCTGAAACTGAGTTCTTACATCAACCGCAGTTGATGAATATTTATCTTCTTGTCCGAATCTTTTTGTAGAAAGTAATTGTATCCAATCCATAATATAGATTTAAAGCTCCTAAATTACACTAAATATTCACTTAGACTGATTGGTTTAGCAATTATTAACAATTTCAATTGATTCATTTGCTTTCAAAATTGTACGTATTCGTACAACTCATGTAATAACATCGGACACAAATATCATTAAAAACGATTCATAAAAAACAACATCTTACTGATTTTCTGATTATTTAACCAAGTGGCACGAGTATTGAAAACAACGGAACTATTGGGGTGAAGATTTTCTATTTTATTATTATGCTTATTTATTTCGACATTATCAGTTGATAATGCGAGTTTATCGATAATTGTGTGCGTTGATCTAATTAAATTTGAGATTAAAATGCATAAATTTATTATTGTATATAGATTTTTAAAATACACCAAATATTATGATCCGATTACAAAACATTCACAAATCGTACATCACCGGAACCAACAAGTTGCATGTACTTAAAGGTATCGATTTGCATATTAAAGAAGGTGAATTGGTATCAATCATGGGATCTTCAGGTTCCGGAAAGTCAACATTATTGAATATTCTCGGACTTCTGGACAATCACGACGATGGAGTTTATGTCTTGAACAACGAGGAAATTAAATCAATGAGCGAAACAAAAGCTGCCAAGCTTCGCAATAATTTGTTGGGTTTTGTATTTCAATCATTTAATTTGATTTCTTTTAAAAATGCCATGGAAAATGTGGCTCTTCCCTTGTATTACCAAAAAGTATCAAGAAAAAAGAGAAATAAACTTGCTCTTGAATACCTCGATAAAATGGGGTTAAAAGAATGGGCTCACCACATGCCAAACGAGCTTTCGGGCGGACAAAAACAGAGGGTTGCCATTGCCCGTGCAATGATTACCCAACCCAAAATTATTTTAGCCGATGAGCCAACCGGTGCACTCGACTCTACAACTTCTATTGAAGTAATGGGACTTCTAAAAGAAATTAACCAATCAGGAATTACAGTAATTATTGTTACTCACGAAAACGACATTGCTCATATGACCGATAGAATTATCAACTTAAAAGATGGTATTATCGAATCTATCGTAGAGAATAACAAAATTAACAACACCGAATCGGTTAAAATCCCTCATCAGGAATAAACCAATCCCTAATATCAAGCTATGTTTGACAGAGATAAGTGGCAAGAAATATTTAGTACCATCAGGAAAAACAAAACCCGCACAATTCTAACAGGCTTCTCGGTAGCAACCGGAATTTTTATGCTGATTTTCCTTTTGGGTGCCGGAAGAGGTTTACGTAACGGTATGACTTCTGTTTTTGCCGAAGATGCTAAAAATAGTATGCAAATATATGGTGGAAGAACTACAGAAGCATACAAAGGAACTCCTGAAGGCAAAAGAATTCAGATGGTGAATGATGATTTCTTAAATCTGAAAAAATCAATAGAAAAAATTGATGTTATCTCGGCAATGTCATACATTCCGGGAGCTGAAACAATATCATACAAAAATAATTTTGGAAACTTTAATGTATCTCCGGTTCACGATACTTACAAGGAAATTAAAAATTTCGAAATTCTTAAAGGACGATTTCTCAATCAAAACGATTTGGATAAGCACAGAAAGGTAGTTGCAATTCAGGATGAAGTAAAAAAAGTACTTTTTCCGAATGAAACTGCTTTAAATAAATACATCAACATCAACAAAATCAAGTTTAAAGTTGTAGGTGTTTTCCACCAGCAAAGTTTCGACGATAACTCAAGAGAAATATACATTCCCATAACGGTTGCCCAGAAAATTTTCAATAACAATGATCATTTGCGTAGAATTTCTTTCACCTTAGACAATGTGTCGGTAGAAGAAAGTAAGAATATCGAAACGCAAATAACATACAAAATGGCTGCCCGACACAATTTTAGCAAGGAAGATAAAAATGCGCTTTGGATTCAAAATAATATTGAAAACTCTCAAACTTTTGCCGGATTATTTAGTGCAATTGAAATGTTTGTTTGGATCATAGGAATATTCACAATTGCGCTGGGTGTTATTGGTGTTTTTAATATCATGATGATTGTTGTTAGAGAACGTACCAAAGAAATCGGAATTCGAAAAGCAATTGGTGCATCTCCGGGATCGGTTGTAGGATTAATTTTAATGGAAGCAATTTTTATTACCGCTGCTTCTGGTTATATCGGATTAATAGCTGGTGTTGGATTACTGGAAGCCATCAATCAATTCGACATTATTGAGAAAATTTATGCCCCTGCAGCAATCTATTTTCTCGATCCGCAAGTTGATTTGGGAATTGCAGTAGGTGCAACAATCGTATTGGTTATTACCGGTGCCTTGGCGGGATTTTTTCCTGCACGAAAAGCAGCTGCAATTCGACCAATTGAAGCTTTAAGAGACGAATAATACAAATTATCATTTGAAATGATATGGTATAATACGAATTTATAAACCACATTAGAATGTTCGATCTGGATAAATGGCAGGAAATTACTGCTGCACTAAAAAAGAATAAACTTCGTACCATCCTAACTGGCTTGGGGGTGATGTTTGGTATTCTTATTTTGGTAACTCTTTTAGGGATTGGTAGAGGATTTCAAAACAATATTCAATCATCATTAGGAAATTTTGCAACCAATTCAACTGTATTTTGGGTAGAAAGAACCACAAAGGCATACAAAGGCTTACCCAGAAACAGACGAATCAGATTTACCAATGATGATTTAGATGCTCTGAAGAAAAATATTCCTGAATTGGAACATATAGCACCAGATATTAATGGCTGGAGTGGCAATGCAACTCACAATACTTTTAGAAAAGAAAAAAAGGGAAATTTCAGAATTAAAGGTACATCGCCTGAAATGAATATGGTAAACCCTGTTGAAGTAATAGCAGGTAGATTTATCAATGAAAATGACCTTAAAGAGTTCCGAAAGGTGATTACCATTGGCCCACGCGTAAAGGAACTAATGTTTGAAGAGGACGAAGATCCTATTGGACAATATCTAAAAGTAAACGGAATTTTCTTTAAGATTGTTGGAGAAATAAAACCCCTGAGTAACAATATGGGTAATCGCGACGACATTATCCAGTTACCATTTACAACTCTTCAACAATTGTACAATTATGGAGACAAATTCTATGTCTTTCTTGCAACTGCCAAAGTTGGGGAATCGGTTGCTGAACTTGAAAATAAGATATTTGAAATTCTTGCTCGTCGCCATTCCATTCATCCTGATGACAAACAAGCAATAGGTAATTTTAATATTGCAAAGATCTTCAATAAAATATTTGGATTATTCAACAGCATTGGATTCCTTTTTTGGGTAATTGGCTTCGGAGTTTTAATTACCGGAGTAATTGGTGTAAGTAACATTATGCACGTGGTTGTAAAAGAAAGAACCAAAGAACTGGGAATTAAACGTGCAATTGGTGCCAAACCAACTTTGGTTGTCGGACAAATTATTAACGAATCGGTATTCTTAACCACTTTTGCAGGATTTTGGGGATTGGTACTTGGAGTAGTTATTGTTGAGCTAATTGGCAAAGCAACCGAAGGAAGTCCTAACCCTCAAATATTAAATCCTTATGTTGATATTAATGTTGCATTTATAGCACTCGGTGTTTTAGTATTTTTTGGTGTTCTTGCCGGATTGTTACCAGCCCAAAGAGCAATTAAAGTAAAACCCGTTGATGCTTTGAGATACGAATAAAAAGTTCATAAATCTGAAAATAATACAAGTCATGAAAAAAGTTCTTAGAATTTTAATGGTTACCGGATTAATCGCCCTTTTTGTAGGAACCATATTTTTCCTTTATAAAAAGTCGCAGGATAAGCCTGAAGTTTATAACATCAAATCTCCTGAGATTACTGACATTGTTAAGAAAACAATTGCAACAGGTTCTGTTGTACCCAGAAAAGAAATTGAGATTAAACCTCAGGGTGTTTCCGGCATTATTGAAACATTGTATGTTGAAGCCGGTGAAATGTTGAAAAAGGGTGATCCAATTGCGAAAATTAAGATCATTCCCGACATGATTAACCTTAACAGTGCAGAATCTCGTGTTAATGTTGCAAAAATTAATTTTGAAGATTCAGAAATTAATTACAATCGCGATAAGGCTTTATACGATAAGAAGGTAATTTCTGAATCTGATTTCCAGAAAACACAATTGGCCTATCGCAATTCTCGCGAAGAATTGCAATCTGCAAAGGATAATTTGCAGTTGATTAAAGAAGGTGTAACAAAAAGTTCAGCGAATGCAACAAATACAATTATTCGCTCAACAATTGAAGGTATGATTTTGGATATTCCGATTAAGGAAGGTAACTCGGTAATTCAATCGAACACCTTTAACGATGGTACAACTGTTGCCATTGTAGCAGACATGGGTGAAATGATTTTCCAGGGGAAAGTTGATGAAACAGAAGTTGGAAAAATAATACAGGGAATGAATCTGCAACTTACCATTGGTGCAATTGAAGATGTTAAATTCGATGCTAAGCTTGAATACATCTCACCAAAAGGTGTTGAAGAAAATGGTGCCATTCAATTCGAAATTAAAGCTTCTGTTAAACTTAACGACAAATATTTCATTCGCTCAGGATATAGCGCAAACGCAGAAATTGTTCTCGACAGAAGAGAAAAAGTATTGGCTGTAAACGAAAGCTTGTTAGAGTTTGAAAATGACTCAACTTTTGTTGAAGTTGAAACTTCTCCTCAGGAATTTGAAAGACGTTTTATTAAAACCGGTTTGTCTGATGGTATTAACATTGAAGTATTGGAAGGTATCACCAAAGATGACAAGTTGAAAGGTGAAAAGAAGAAGAAATCGGATATGATTAAAGAGAAAAAGAAGAAAAAAGAAAAGAAAGACTAAACAAACTTTGTTATGAGTGTAATAATGCTCATATTTATCATATCTAAAACGTTTTTATAATTGCCTTAACCGTTTCACGGATTATAAAACAAAAACAAATGAAGAAATTATTATTACCGCTAATTGCAATTGCATTCACCTTCTCTTTTGCCAATGCACAGGAAAAATGGAGTTTGGAGAAATGCATTAACTATGCGAAAGAACACAATATCGATTTGCAACTTCGAAAGTTAGATGCTGAAGTACAGGCAAACAATACAAAACAATCGAAATATAACCTATTGCCAAACCTAAATGGTAGTACAGGCTTTAGCTTTAACTACGGACGTTCATTATCTCCTGAGAATACTTATGTGAGCCAGAACAGTAAAAATGGATCTTTAGGACTATCTTCACAAGTAACATTATTCGAAGGCTTTCAAAAATACAATTCAATCAAGCAAAACGAACTCGATTTGAAAGCAAGTCTTCAGGATGTTGAAAAAGCAAAAGAAGATTTGGCTTTGAACATTACCTCTTCGTACCTAAACATTCTTTTTAATAAAGAATTATTGCAAGTTGCCCAAGAAAAATTGAAAGTAACAAAGTTGCAAATCAAAAGAACTGAAGCATTAGTAGAAGCCGGAACGCTTCCTAAAGGAACCTTAATGGAGCAAAATGCTCAAGCAGCCCGAGAAGAACTTGAGGTTGTAAATTCATCTAATAACTTAGATTTAGCACTGCTTGATCTTGTTCAATTATTAGATCTTGAAAATCCAGCAGAATTCGACATTAGTATTCCGGAACTTCCTGTACTGAATGCAACTCGTTCAATGATAAATCCTGAATCGGTATTCATTAATGCCTTAGAATTCAGGCCTGAAATGAAAGCTGCAAGATACAGATTGGAAAGCTCGGAAAAAGGATTGGTAATTGCGAAAGGACAGCGTGCTCCTTCTCTTTCCATGTCTGGTTATTGGGGATCAAGTTACAACAACAGACAACCTGAAACTGGTCTTGATGAATCGGGAAAGCCTTTTATCATCCGTAAAGAAATGAAATTAAATGATCAGCTAAAGTTATTTGAATCGAAAAGTTTTGGTTTCAATCTTAGCATTCCAATTTTTAATGGCGGGCAAGTGAACAGAAACATTGCCAATGCAAAAATTAACATCGACCGTTACAAGTTGAATATGGAAAACTCGAAGAATGCTTTGAGAAAGGAAATTCAGCAAGCTCATGCAAATGCGAAAGCTGCCATGAACAAATATTTCTCTAGTGAAACAGCTGTTTCTTCAACCGAGGAAGCTTTCCGTTACACAGAGGAAAAATTCAACTTAGGATTGGTAAATTCAGTTGACTACAACCAGGAAAAAAACAACTTGTTTCAAGCAAAATCAAACCTGCTTCAAGCAAAGTACGAATACATTTTCAGAACAAAGATTCTTGACTTTTACAATGGCATAGAAATAAAATTATAATCAAGTTTACACATAACAACTCGAAACTCCTGGCTAATTTTTAGTCGGGAGTTTTATTTTTAAAACGATACTGTCATAAAGTTAAATTTGAATTAATACAATCGCAATATCATCCTATTCCGATATCAATAAGTTTGTTAGCAAGCAGTATTCTATAATTTTATTACTGCTTTTGGCTTCGATTTCCCTTTTTATCATTTATTTTGCAATGATTAAAAAAATTAGGACATGGCATTACTTTTAAATATCGAAACATCAACAGCAATTTGTTCTGTTGCTTTGGGAAAAGACGGGAAATTATTGGCACTAAAAGAAAACAAAGAAGGCATGAAACATGCCAGTCATCTAACTGTTTTCATCGAAAGTATCTTAAAAGAAAATAATTTAACCACAACCGATTTGGATGGTGTAGCTATTAGTATGGGTCCAGGTTCGTACACTGGTTTACGAATTGGCGTTTCAACTGCAAAGGGAATATGCTACGGTGCAGGAATACCTTTAATTGCTGTAAGTACTTTGCAATCGATGACAAAAGCGTTGCAGAATACTTCTGACATATCAGCGAAAGTGAAAAACATTGAAAATGCATTTTTTTGTCCAATGATTGATGCCAGGAGAATGGAAGTTTACACTGCTTTATACAATTCGAAAACCAAATTGGAAAGAGAAATTTCTGCTGATATTATTGATGAAAACTCATTCTTGGATGAACTTTCGAATCGTGAGATTGTTTTCTTTGGTGATGGATCAGCAAAATGCAAAAACGTAATCAGGAATAAAAATGGCATCTTTCTTGATGATGTAAATGCAACTGCTGTTGGAATGATTGAACTGGCAGAAGAAAAATTTAACAAGAACGAATTGGAAGATGTTGCTTACTTTGAACCTTTTTATTTGAAAGATTTTGTAGCAACTACTCCTAAAAAGAATATCTTTAAGTAAGAACAAAATCAACGCGTATGCTCAGGATTACTCTATTTTTCATTTCCTTTCTGGTACTATCATCAAGTACTTTTTCTAATTCGCCCGCAAAATCGGTTGATAAAGGAGAACATTTAAAATATGTAATCCGCTATGGAATTGTTCGTGGCGGTAAAGCCAGTTTAAAGCTAAAATCAGACAAATTAAATGGCAAGGAAGTATTTCACGCTACTTTAACAGGAAGAACCGTTGGACTTTTTAATACACTTTATCGAGTTAAAGATACTTATGAAAGTTATTTTGACAAAGAAACTTTGCTACCCGTAAAGGCAATTCGTGATATTCGAGAAGGAAGTTACAAAAGATACAACGAAGTTACTTTCGATCGGGAAAAGAACCAGATTAACAGCCAAAAATCAGGAATAAAAGATGTTCCGGTTGGCATTCATGACATTCTTTCTGCCTTTTATTTTGCCAGGGCATACCATTTCAATTCAAATCTTGAAGTTGGGCAGGTGGTTAAAATTCAAACTTATTTTGCCGATGAAGAATTCCTGCTGCAATTTCGATTTATGGGCTACGAAACCATAAATAGTAAAATTGGCAATATAAAGTGCTACAAATTCATTCCAATTGTTCAAACCGGAAGAGCATTTGAAGATGAAGACGATATGAAAATTTGGGTATCTGCCGATTCAAATAAAGTTCCTGTTCGTGTTCAATTCGATCTTTTTTTGGGATCATTGCGTTGCGACCTAACAAACTTCTCTAATTTTTCGACAAGTTCGTTAAGAAAAAAATAGAGTATTTTGATCTTATCCAAGGCAAAAAGTAAGACATAGTTGTTCTACGGCACATTTTTTTTTAACGAAGAATAAGAAACTGTTTACATTTTATCCTTTGGTTTATTTTGGCGACTTAAACACTCAGTCGGCTGCAAAAATTCTTTAAATAGCTAAGGCTATTCGAATCATTTTTCCTTTGTCTGAGTACTTAATGCATCCAAACTAATCCTCAAAAACAAAACTTAAACAGTTTCTAAGGTTAAAAGATGCTGTTTTATAGCCCATTTATTGTCGGTTTTGGTATTATAGCTACTCATACTTATTAATAATGCGAATCAAAGGTTGAAAAAACAATAGAAAGGTTTATTTAGGAATTCTTCCCTCCTAGGGAAGATGGCGACAGCCAGAAGGGTGTATTTTTGATTAGATTGTTCTTTCTTTTCCCTGTCGGGATTTTGTTCACAATAAACTCAATTTTCAATTGTGTTCACGAGCTTGGCTACGGTTCCCCAGGAGGGAAAACTCAACTTGAAAAAGTGATAAAATTCATTATTGTCTAATCAATACAGTTATTTTAGCCCTTGATTGACATTAATAACCTGAATTCGATTAAAAATACATTAATGAAGTGTTGACTTATCTAAACCAAACAAAAACACTTAATATTTCAGATTATTAATTGTTTCGATTACTTTTGCAAAAACTTAAGAGATAAATATCTCTTTAGTAAGATAGTTGAAACGATTATAAAATTAAATTCATTATATCATGGCAAGTACTGCAGATTTTAAAAATGGAATGTGTATCCATTTTAAGGATGATTTATATACAATTGTTCAATTTCAGCACGTGAAACCAGGTAAAGGTCCTGCTTTCGTAAGAACAAAATTGAAGAATGTTAAAACAGGAAAAATCATCGACAACACATTCAACTCAGGTGTTAAAGTTGATGTTGCGAGAATTGAAAGACGTCCTCATCAGTTTCTTTACAAAGATGACATGGGCTACAACCTAATGCACACAGAAACATATGAACAAATCGCTTTAGAGGAAACTTTATTCAACGCTCCTGATTTGTTAAAAGAAGGTGACAAAGTTGAAGCTGTTTTTCATGCTGAAACTGAAACTCCATTGTATGTTGAGCTTCCTGCACACGTAATTATGGAAATTACTTATACAGAACCAGGTTTAAGAGGTGATACTTCTTCTACCAACTCATTAAAGCCTGCTACAATTGAAACAGGAGCAACTATTATGGTTCCTTTATTTATCAATACAGGTGATGTTATTAAAGTTGACACTCGCGATCACAGCTATGTTGAACGTGTAAAAGCATAATAACCTGAGTACGATTAAAATATCTATCACAGAAAATCAGATTTATTTAAGATTTGCTTTAAAAAATCTGAAAGAATATCGGGATATTTTGAAGTGTTTTTAATGTGAAGATAATTTTTTCAAAGAATTAGCCTGCTTTTGGCATAAATTTCCTCAAATCGCCTCGAAATATCACGATATACCTTCGAAAAATTGAGAAAATTTCTACTCAAAATCAGTGCAAACTGTGACAATA
>JAOARS010000216.1 GCA_025210415.1 Marinifilum sp.
GCAAATCGTATACAGGCTAAACACTTTTTATTCGTTTCGATTTCAAAATTGCAAATCATTCTGATAGCTTCCAAAAATCTATATAATAGTTGTATACATTCGTCTAATCATTAGACTTTCTTACTTTTACCTGATTTTCTCATCTCTTTTGCAAGCTGAAACTGATTTATGCCTGAAGTAATAACAGGCATGAAAATGATGAGGTTTTAGAATGATATTAAATGCACATAATGAGTCGAAAGAGTGAATTGCATCTTTAGGAAAGCACGCATGTGACTGAAAATATTTTCAGAAAAATAAAATAATATGTAATTAATGGAAAGTGATGCTTGTCGATTTAAAAATCCATTGACAAATGTGTGGGAGAAACTTATTATACGGTTTTGTAGACTAAATTAAGCAGCCAATTGGCATTAACTATGAGTGGGAGTGCAATACCGATTGCATAATGAAATGAGCCTTATCTACCTTTCACTCGAAAGGCTCAACCATTATTACATCGGCATGATACCAAATAATCAATATAGCTCACTTCATTTTCAAAATGGTATAATTTGTTTGCAGCGAGGAAAATCGGCTATAGCCATTGGACATTGGTTTGCAAGACGCTCAAAAACAACCAAAGGATAAAATACTAAACAGTTTCTTAAATCAGAAATGGTATAAAAGGCAAAGTTCGAAACTCTGGGTATGGATTTGAGAACCACACCCAAAGCTTTTTGATTCTTAGAATAATTGTTTTCAACTCGATTCTGCCAAACGTTTTTCTTTGTTGTTCGCATCTAATTCTTTCAGCTCCTTTTTGGCATTGGTTCCAAGGTAATTGTAAAATGTAGCTCTGCTAATTCTGAACTTTGGATGGATGAGTTCATTAAAAATCCATTTTGCGGTTGCTCCTCTTTTAGAGTGTTCTACATAAATATTTTGAACTTCGATTATTTTAATTAGTAAATTTCGTTTATTGTAACCCATGTTTTAATGTAAATTTAAATAGTTAAATGTATTGAAATACATTTGGTTATTACTCGTTAAAATCAATTGCAACTGATTTGCAGCACTTGTGTTGTTGAATGAAAATGTTCGATAAAATGTAATCTGTTTTCTGTTGCTGTCAATACTAACATGCTACACATTTACATTTTCGAATAAATACCAATCATTGAACCAACGATACTTGTTTCAAATTCAATTGACAGTTACTTTAGTGTTGATCGCGAATTTATTGAACAGACATAGGGAGAAGAGTCAATAAAAAGCCATTAAAGTTTTTCAATTTTGTTTGCATCTCATTTTTGAAAACTCATAATTATATCGGTAGCATGATACATGATGTCATCAATTGGATTTTGCCAAATTCTTTATTTCCTGCATTCATTCGATAAATGATCGATATCATATTCCAAATTTTCAACCGCATGCTTTTTCTAATTTAGATTTTGCATGATATTTCTTACTGAAATTAGTGGTACTTTGTAGTCACTTGTTTGTAGTTTTCCTTTATTAAATAATAAATACATTTCCTCTTCATTTAAACTATTTTACTATAAAAAATTATCTTGAATGCTGCTTTGCTTGTTGTACTCACTTTGAGTTTGTGATGTATTGCTACTGCAAATCACACACTTTCGATAATTATTGTAACCAAATAAAATTTTCTTCAATCTCTATCAATCAGTAATTTAAGAAATAAACACATTGCTTATTGCCTGATAACCTATTGCTTGTATGATTGAATTACTTGATGATTGTTTATATTTTTACTACATTTGCTTAAAGAATCATTACAAACATACAATAAAAATTGTATTTCGCAAAAATAAAATACATTTCATGAGTAATAAGTACAATGATTACAGTCAGAGATTTGAGTTGATTATAAGTGAGCTGAATCTTAGTCCTCTTGGTTTTTCAAAAGTTCTAGGCTATTCTCGTGCTGATAAAATATACAATGTCCTAAACGCAAAAAATAAACCAAGTTTTGATATTTTAGCTGATATTACAAGAAAGTTTGAAAAAATAAATGTTGAATGGCTACTCACAGGTAATGGGGAGCCTTTTAAAAGTATTGAGAAATGTACCGAAAATCACAATAAAAAACATCATAATGTAGAAGAGGGATCATACAAGCAACCTGTGCTTCCAAAGTGTATAACGGTAGATAGTAATGAAAGAGAAAACATTTTAATGTTGGATGTTAGAGCTGCAGCAGGATATCCTGAAAATATAGATAATGCACAGTATTTAGAACAACAACCTGCTTTTACTATTCCACGTCCCGAATTTCAGGGAGCTACTTTTAGGGGATTTCAGGTTTCCGGCGATAGTATGGAGCCAACTTTACCAAATAGCTCTTGGGTGTTTGCTATGGCGGTTGACGATGTGGATCTGGTAAAAGACGGTTTGGTTTATGTCGTAGTACTTAAATCGGGAGTTGTGGTAAAACGAATACTGAATCGTTTAAAAGAACGCAGGCAACTGATTTTAAAAAGTGACAATTCAAGTTATTCAATAAAAACAGTTGATCAGGAAGATATTCTGGAAATATGGGCTGTAAAAGCGTTTATGAGTTTTGATTTGGGTAATCGTTCAGCCGATTTATACCAGATGATAAACAGTTTGGAAATAAAACAACTGGATTTCGAAAATAAAATTCATCAATTGACAAAACTTATTGAGCAATCAGGTAATAATCACTCATCCACTAAAAATCATATAGAGCCTATTTAATTAGGAGATATTATTTTCTTTATTAAGCTCATTGATAAAACTTGATGGTAATATTCCTTGCCGTTTCTTGAATGCATTTTTAAATGTATTGATATTATTAAAACCAACAGAAGCTGACATGTAACTTAGCTTACTATTTCTGAGATCAGCATCAATCCATAGTTTAGAAATTAAATATTCAATACGTAAATCATTTATATAGTTATTGAAATTGGTCTTTTTTTCTTTGTTTATTACTTGAGATAAGTATTTTGGGTTTGTTTTTAGTTGTACTGATACATCGTTTAAGTTGCAATTGGGATTAAGAAAAAAGTGACTATCTTCTAAAGTTTTTAATCGGTGCAAAATGAGTCTGGTTGTTTCTTCGGTTGGCGATTTTGGATTTGAGGATTTGGATTTGAAACCTGTTTTATTAAATGTTGATTGTGCTGCCACTAATTCTATTGTTTTGCGATATAGAATTTTGTTTTTTTGCCTCATCTTTAAAAAAGAATATGTAGTGATGATGCAAATTAGAATAATAAAAATTAGAATGGCAATGGCAAAATTGAATTGATTTCTTTGAACCTTATTCTTTAGTTCAAGAATTTCTTTTATTTGAGTAATTTCAGCAATTTCTCTTCTGGTTTCCAGAATGATAATTTTTTGTTCTTTTTCGTTATTGAAAAGTGAATCGTTGAGGGCATTGTAAATATTTTTGTACTCGAATGCTTTGCTTAAATTATTAGTTGCCTGATATAAATTTTGAAGAATTAAACTGTTGGATTTAACTACATCAAATGCATTAATTTGTTCAGCAGTATTTAAACTTTGTTCATAAAAAGATATTGCATTTAA
>JAOARS010000217.1 GCA_025210415.1 Marinifilum sp.
CAATAATCACCAATTTTCTCACACTCCGAGAACATGTCATTGTAGATAATACCAGCCTGATACTTGTATTTTTTCTCTTCTACATTGGCAAGATGTTCTGTTTTAAGAGCAGTACGATAATCGTTAATTTCGCGTTCAATTTCCCAGGCTTTCTTCACATTCACTTCCGAGAAATCTTTGTTAGCGTTTTCCAACATCATATTCAGGGCATTGTCAACCAAATCGAACATTTTATTAATGTTATCGCGTAATTCCTGGGGAAACCATGCTTTTTGTTCTTTTTTTCTTTTCATTGCCTTGGCAAGGTTCAATGTAGAATCACCAACACTTTCAATATCACTTACCATTTTAAAATAAGCACGAACACGTTCCGAGTTTTCTTTACTCAAACGAGTTTCCGAAACTGAGGTCAGGAAATTTGCAATTTCTATTTCCATATCATCACTTTCATCTTCACGCTGATTGATTTTATCGAAAAGTTTATTGAAAGTTTTGTCGTTGGTTTCGTTAAAAGCCTGTTTAGTATAGCCAAACATCTTTTTGGTACTTTTTGCATAAGTTGCAATTTCCTGCTTGGCAAGGAAAAGAGAAGCTTCGGGAGTAGATAAAGTACCGGTTTTAATGTGCTGTAATTTAAATTCTTCCTCAACATCTTCGCGAACAGGAACCAATGTTGTTACCACTTTAACAATGAATTTGGCAAACCAAATCATAACCAGTACATTCAGAATGTTAAATCCTGTGTGAAACAGAGAAAGAGCAACAGGAACCGATGCGGCATTAGTAAAAGGATTGCCTCCTGCAAAGAAATTCATATTTACCCAGGCAACAGCATTTAGAAAATAAGGCAATACCAATAGCATCCAGATTACACCAATCGAGTTAAAAATAAGGTGAGCACGAGCAGCACGTTTGGCAGATGTATTGGCAATCATAGCTGCCAGGTTTGCTGTAATGGTTGTGCCAATGTTTTCACCCAATACCATGGCAGCAGCAATTTCGAAGCTAATCCAGCCCGAGTTACACATCACAAGTGTAAGCGCCATGGTAGCCGATGAAGACTGAATTAAAATTGTTAACAGTGTACCAATTCCCATGAACAAAAGGGTAGAGGCAAATCCCATATCAGTATAATTAGTCAGGAATGTAAGAATTTCCGGATTGTTCTTAATATCCGGCATAGATGTTTTCAGGAATTGTAACCCGATAAACAACAATGCGAAACCCATGATCAGCTCACCCCAATTCTTTTTACTACGATTTTGAGAAAATAGAAATGGCAATCCAAGACCAATTAGAGGTAACGAAATGGCACTCATACTTACTTTAAATCCAAGAATAGAAATTAACCAGGCAGTAACGGTAGTTCCGATATTTGCACCCATAATAACTCCAACAGATTCAACCAGTGATAGCAAGCCGGCATTTACAAAGCTTACTACCATTACTGTAGTTGCCGATGATGATTGAATTAAAGCTGTAATCAGAATTCCGGTAAAAACTCCTTTCACACGATTTGATGTCATAGCAGCAAGAATCGATCGCATTTTGTCACCTGCAACTTTCTGAAGAGCTTCGCTCATTAGTTTCATTCCGTAAAGGAACAACCCGAGGGAACCAATAAGCCTTAAAATATCGGCTAATCCATAATCCATAATAGACTAATTTTGTTTGTTTTCAATTTGTTAGTTTGATAAGGTGGGCAAAAGTAAAACTTTTTCAATGTAAAGCAAATGTTAAGAAAAAGAAAAATAAACGTTAAGCAAATAATTGGAACCTTTCGGTGTAAGTTGTTAGAATTGCTGGTATTTGCCACATAATCAGATCAATAGAAATGTGAAAAGCGCTTGTGTAGAATTTAGTTAATATTTAATTTAACGATAATTAAGAGAGAAATAAGTAAACATTAAAAGAGAAGAGAATTAATTGATTAAATGTCAGAAGGTTTGGAGCTTTTTCCTTAATTTTATGTCATTGCCTTAAATGATAAAGTTGGAGATTGCATTGAACTGAGTTTGTATCTTTTGAAAAAATAATTTTAAGTCGTATTTTCGCCGAACTCTAAAAGAAACAGAGAAATAATTAGATAAAACAGTATGTGGAATAGGATTGCAGGATTAATTCTAAGGAATAGAATTTTACTTTTGGTGATAGTTGGACTTGTAACTTCGTTTATGGCTTACAAGGCTCAATTTGTAGAAATGTCCTATACATATGCTGCATTGCTTCCCGAAGATGATCCTGCTTCGATTGAATATGAGCGTTTTAGAAGTACATTCGGACAGGAAGGAAATATGATGTTCTTTGCAGTTCAGGACCCCGATTTTTATGAATTAGAAAAGTTTAACGATTGGATTGCACTTGGAGATAGTTTAGGATCATTAGATGGAATTGATGCGGTTGTTTCTATTGCTCATACATGGAATATCAATAAAAACAAAGCCAAAAAGAGATTCGAATTTGGAACCATTTTTCCAAAGCAAGTAAAAACTCAGGCCGAGTTAGATAGCTTGGCTGCAATTGCCGAATCGTTGCCATTTTATCATGGAAGTTTAATAAACAAGGAAAGCAACACATACCTTATGGGGATTACTGTTAATGCAAAAATCATTAACTCTAAGGCTCGTGAACCAATGGTTGCAAAGGTTCGTGAAATTACAGATCGATTTACCGAAAAGTACGGCTTGAATATGAAATATTCAGGTTTGCCTTACATTCGGGTGGTTACTGCACAAATGATCAAAGGAGAAATGAACATGTTCATTTACCTTTCTCTTTTGGTAACAGCCATTATTCTTTTCATGTTCTTCCGATCGTTTAAAGTCGTATTCTTTTGTATGTTGGTTGTAGCATTAAGTGTAATTTGGGCAGTGGGTTCAATGGTATTGTTTGATTACAAAATTACTTTGCTTACCGCAATGTTACCTCCTTTGCTTGTGGTAATCGGAATCCCAAACTCAGTGTTCCTGATTAACAAATATCACGGAGAATACATTCGTCACAAAAACAAAATAAAAGCATTACAGAGAGTTGTAGCAAAAATTGGTAATGCAACTTTCCTTACCAACCTTACTACAGCATCTGGTTTTGCCACCTTTATTGTGACTTCCAGTCAGATACTAAAAGAATTTGGAGTAATTGCGGCATTAAATATTATGGTTGTATTTGTGCTTTCATTATTGCTTATCCCAATCATATTTAGTTTTCTAAATCCACCAGATCAAAAAGCAACCAAACATCTCGACAATAAATTAACTGTTTGGTTTGTTGGGCAATTGGAAAAGATAGTGCTGAACCACAGAAGTTTGGTTTATGTTGTTGCCATCACTCTACTTGTTTTGGGAGGATACGGAATTAGTAAAATGAAGAGTACGGGTTATATGGTAGATGATTTGCCACATGACAACGAAATTTATCAGGATCTGAAATTCTTTGAGAGAAATATGGATGGTATCATGCCATTGGAAGTGATGGTAGAAACGAAAAAGAAAGCGGGAGTTTTGAAAGCTTCAACTTTAAAGCGATTAAATAAACTGAATGACTCATTGAGAGCATACCCTGAAATTTCAGGTTCTGTTTCCATTGTAGAAGCTGCAAAATTTGCAAATCAGGCCTATTTTAATGGAAAGGAAAAGTATTACAAACTGCCAAGTAATCAAACCAAAGATATTATTCTTTCCTATTTAGCAAAAGCTGAAACAGGAGCCGATTCAAAAGTATTGGAAACTTTCGTTGATTCTACTCAATCCATTACCCGAATGAGTTTTAGAATGAAAGATATTGGTACCACACGCATGGCAGAGATGGAACAAAAAATTCTTGGACATGTAAACGATATTTTCTCCAAAGAAAAATACAATGTACACGTAACAGGATCGAGTATTGTATTCTTTAAAGGAACTCAATACCTGATACGAAACCTGTTTTTAAGCCTGGCCTTAGCCATTTTCCTGATCGCCTCTTTTATGGCATGGATGTTCTCATCGAAACGAATGGTGATGGTGGCCTTAATTCCCAACCTTCTGCCCTTGATTGTAACAGCGGCATTAATGGGTTATTTTGGGATTCCGATTAAAGCCTCCACAATATTGGTATTTAGCATTGCCTTTGGTATTTCTGTTGACGATACCATTCACTACTTGGCCAAATACCGCCAGGAACTAAAAGCAACCAATTGGAGCATTCGTTCATCAGTAGTTTTGGCTTTACGTGAAACTGGTCAGAGTATGATGTATACCTCAATCATCTTGTTCTTTGGATTTAGCATTTTTGCATTGTCAGAGTTTGGAGGAACAGTATCATTAGGAGTATTGGTCTCAATCACCTTACTTTCTGCCATGCTGTCAAATCTGGTACTGTTGCCATCCTTGTTATTAACACTTGAAAAAGCAATTACAAACCGTTCGTTCAAAGAACCTTTGCTTCAAATTTTCGATGAAGAAGAAGATATTGAATTGGATGATTTGCGAATTGCTGTTATCGAAAATAAAGAAGAAAAAAAAGAATCTGCGGCTAGTTAACATGAGTTCGGTGTAAAATTTGTCCACAATTTGATCTGGTTTTGAGTAGAAATTTTCACAAATTCGTGTAGGAATATCGAGATATTTTAAATGAATTTGGGGAAAATTATGCCAAAAACAGGCAAACCAGTTAAGGAAAGTTTTCTTTACGACATCTTTACATCAAAAACTTATCAAAATAGCCCGCTATTCTTTCAAAATTTTTAATGCAAACCTATTGCAATTATAACTTTCTGTGGATAAAATTTTACACCGATCTCATGTTAGGTAATTTTTTTTAATTTAGTGAGCTGTAAAAAATACACACTAAACTTATAGCTCACATGTATAGTTTCAAAGAACTTCAGGATGTAGTGCAGAAAGAAATTGATGGACTGGAGTTTTCTACACCACCAGAAGGATTGTTCGAACCCATGAAGTACATTCTTGGGATTGGAGGCAAGCGCCTTCGTCCGATTTTAGTATTGCTTAGTGCCAATTTATTTAAAGAAGATTTATCGAAAGTTTGTTTGCCTGCCATCGGAATTGAGGTTTTCCACAATTTTACATTACTACACGATGATGTAATGGATAATGCACCAATTCGACGTAGCAAAGCAACCGTTCACGAAAAGTGGAACAGTAATGTTGCTATTCTTTCAGGTGATGCGATGTCGATAAAAGCGTATCAGTACATTGTAAGTTGCGAAGATAAACACTTGCGTGATGTACTTACAGTATTTAACCAAACGGCACTTGAAGTATGCGAAGGACAACAGTTCGATATGGAATTCGAAGACAGGAGCGATGTTCAGATTGATGAGTATTTGAATATGATTCGCCTGAAAACTGCGGTACTTTTAGGAGGAAGTTTGAAAATGGGTGCTGTAATGGGAGATGCTGATCCTAAGGATGCCGATTTGTTGTATCATTTTGGTGTAAATCTGGGTATGGCTTTCCAATTGCAAGATGATTTTCTTGATGTGTTTGGCGACGAAGAAATATTCGGTAAAAAAATTGGAGGAGATATTCTTTGCAACAAAAAAACTTTCTTGCTGATTAAGGCTTTTGAATTGGCAACCGGAGAAGTTAAAAAGGAATTGGAATCATGGATTTCTGCAAAAGAATTTAATCCTGAAGAAAAAATTAATGCCGTTCGATCCATTTATGAAAAACTAGAGGTTAAAGATCAATCGCAAGCTAAGATCGATGAGTATTTTAGCCTTTGTTTGGAGTATTTGGATAAAGTGAATATTCCAGCAGAAAAAAAATCGGAATTATACACTTTGGTTAAGAAATTGGTAAATCGTTCCGTTTAAGAGTGTTAAAATTTAAGATAAGATTCTCCTTTATTCGCAAAAAATTTTAAATTTGTCATCACGCGATATTAATGATCCAAAAATTTAATAGTAAATGTCACAAAATACAGGCAAAATTGTACAGGTAATCGGACCTGTAATCGATGTAAGTTTTGAAAAGGAAGGCACTAAACTTCCTGAGATTTACGATTCTCTTGAGGTCGTGATGGAAAACGGTAAAAATTTGGTAGTTGAGTGTCAACAGCACATTGGTGAAAATACTGTGCGCGCAATTGCGATGGATTCTACAGATGGTTTACGCCGTGGAATGGATGTAATTGCTACAGGTTCTCCTATAATTATGCCTGCCGGTGATAAAATCAAAGGTAGACTTTTGAATGTTGTTGGTGAAACAATCGACGGGATTGATGCTGTAGATAAAGAGGGTGGATATCCTATTCACAGAACACCTCCGGCTTTTGAAGAACTGAGTACCGAATCAGAAGTTTTCTATACAGGAATTAAAGTAATCGATTTGATCGAGCCATATGCAAAAGGTGGTAAGATTGGTTTGTTCGGTGGTGCCGGTGTTGGTAAAACCGTATTAATTCAGGAGTTGATTAACAATATTGCAATCGGACAAGATGGTTTGTCTGTATTTGCAGGAGTAGGTGAACGTACTCGTGAAGGTAACGATTTGCTTCGTGAAATGATTGAATCGAAAGTAATCCGTTACGGTGATGAGTTCGAGGAAGACATGGAAAAAGGTGGCTGGGATCTTTCTAAAGTTGATAAAGATGCTTTGGATAAGTCACAGGTGTCACTTGTATTCGGTCAGATGAATGAGCCTCCTGGAGCACGTGCTCGTGTTGCTTTATCAGGATTAACGGTTGCAGAAAGTTTGCGTGATGGCGATGAAAAATCAGGCGGTCGCGATATTCTTTTCTTCGTTGACAATATTTTCCGTTTTACTCAGGCAGGTTCTGAGGTGTCGGCACTTTTGGGTCGTATGCCATCGGCAGTAGGTTACCAGCCAACTCTTTCAACTGAGATGGGTATCATGCAGGAGCGTATTACTTCTACCAAGCGAGGATCTATTACATCGGTACAGGCAGTTTATGTACCTGCGGATGACTTGACTGACCCTGCGCCAGCAACAACATTTGCTCACTTGGATGCTACAACGGTATTGAATCGTAAGATTGCCGAGTTGGGTATTTATCCGGCAGTAGACCCATTGGATTCTACATCTCGAATTCTTACTCCAGAAGTAGTAGGTGATGCTCATTATTCTTGTGCACAAAAAGTAAAAGAGATTCTTCAGCGTTACAAAGAGCTACAGGATATCATTGCCATTCTTGGTATGGAAGAGCTTTCAGAAGAAGATAAATTAGTTGTACACCGTGCTCGTCGTGTTCAGAGATTCTTATCGCAACCATTCCACGTTGCAGAGCAGTTTACCGGTCTGAAAGGATGTTTGGTATCAATCGAAGACACAATCAAAGGTTTCAACATGATTATGGATGGTGAAGTGGATCAATATCCTGAAGCAGCATTTAACCTTGTTGGAACAATTGAGGAAGCCATTGAAAAAGGTGAGAAATTACTAGCTGAAGCAGAAGCCTAATAAGTGCCTTAAGTACTTAAAGTTTCAAGTGCCTAAAGTTGTTCTGACTTAATCTGAAGCTGTAAGTACTTTAAACTTTTACCTTTAAGTACTTTAAACTTGAATATTATGCATTTAGAAATTGTAACACCGGAAAAAAATCTGTATTCAGGAGAAGTGGTTTTGGTACAACTTCCCGGAAAGGATGGCTCTTTCGAGATATTGAAAAATCACGCTCCAATTGTTTCTACACTAGAAGAAGGAACAATTAAGTTAAGACCAGTTGAAGGAGAAGATATTTTCTTCGAAATTGGTGGAGGAGTTGTTGAATGCAAGAAAAATGTAATTTCAGTATTGGCTGATAGTTAATATTATCACTAATTTATAGTGAATTATATATAAAAGCTCGGATATATTCCGGGCTTTTTTATTTTGCAAGATTCTGAGATTATAGATGTGAGATATGAGAATATGGATTTATTTTTAACTCTGGATTTGTATATCATTACTAATATTCTCAATTTCGAACCTTCAAATGTGATTGTCAACATATATGAAATAAAGATCTCAAATCTATTATCTCAATTCTCATATCTAACAAGATGCCTAAAAAATTCCTAATCATCCGATTCAGTTCCATTGGAGATATTATTCAATGCATGACCGTTGTTGATGGTATATTGAATCATTATCCTGATGCTGAAATTCATTGGATTGCCAGAAAAGATATGTCCTCATTTTTGGCAATGGATCAACGAATTCATAAGGTTTGGGGATTTGATCGGGCAAAGGGATTTAAAGGCCTTTTGCAGCAAGCCAAACAGCTTAAAAAGGAAAAGTTCGACTTTCTGTACGATGCACATTCAAACATACGTTCAATTGTTTTAAAAACTGTTTTGGTACCTCGTTGGAAGCGTTGGCTAGGAATGGATCCAAAATTTACCATGCGTAGTAAAGATCGAATCAAACGCATTCTGCTTTTTAAGTTCAGAATCGATCGTTTTCCGATGCCATTTAAAGGAATGTTATCTTTTCGCAAACCACTCGAAAAATGGGGAATTAAAGATTACTCCGAAGTGAATGAAGATTGGTATTTTCCTGCTAAATTAAAGCAGAAAATTGATCAACAGGTTTTTGAAAACCTAAAAGGAGAGAAGAGCAAATTGGTCACTTTGGTGCCATCAGCAGCTTGGCAAATGAAAAGGTGGCCCGTATCTCATTGGCAAAAGCTGGTCGATTTCCTTCCTGATTATCATTTTATGATATTGGCCGGGCCAGATGATGTATTCTGTAAAGAAATTGAAGAAGTTGCACCCAATAGAGTTCTGAATTTGAGTGGTAAAACCAATTTATTGGAATCTTGTTATTTGGTTCAAAAATCGAATTTGGTGATATCAGGAGATACAGGATTTCTTCACGCAGCAGATAAGTTTAAAACTCCTGCTTTATCTCTAATGGGACCAACGGCATTTGGTTTTACTACCGGAAATCATATCAAAACATTGGAAGTGGATATGAAATGCCGCCCTTGTACAAAAGATGGTTCAGGCAAGTGCAAAATGAAAATTTATCAGCAATGTATGATCGATATAACTCCCAATTGGGTTGCCGATGAGGTTAAAGTGTTAATGGAATCTTAAATCAGGCTTTTAAGTTTTATAATTCTTCTTCCTTCCTGGTTTTTATGATATCTTGTAATAAAATATCGATGTAAGATAACCAACTTCAAATATCTAACATCTCAAATCTAAATAAGATGAAAAAACTAACATTACTACTAATGGTTTTAGTAGGAGTTTATACAAGTCAATCTATTGCCCAAAGCAAAGAAACAAAAGAATGTAAAAAAGAGTGCTGTTCGAAAAAGAAATGCGATAGCAAGAGCTTTTACAGCTACAAAATGAACTCTTTACAGGGAGAAGAAGTTAATCTGAAAAAATACAAAGGAAAAGTTGTTTTGGTAGTTAATACGGCAAGCAAATGTGGTTTAACACCACAATACAAAGGCTTGGAAGCCATGTACAAAAAGTACAAAAACCAAGGCTTGGTAATTCTGGGTTTTCCTTGTAATCAATTCCTAGGGCAGGAGCCTGGAACTTCTGAAGAAATTGGAGCGTTTTGCCAGAAAAACTATGGCGTAAGTTTTCCGATGTTTGAGAAAATTGAAGTTCGTGGCGAGAATGCACATCCATTGTATAAAATGTTGATTTCTGAAAAATCATTTAATGGCTTTGATCATTCGGAATCAGGCCAGAAATTTAAAGGTTTCCTGAGTCAGAAATTTCCTGAAATTTACGAAGGCGATGGCGTAAAATGGAATTTTACAAAATTCTTAATCAATAGAGAAGGGAAAGTAGTTCAGAGAATTGAACCAAATATTACTCCTGAGAATATTGAAGATGATGTAAAGAAATTATTGTAAGGGAAAAGGCGATGTCTAAAAAGTAACTTTTATCCACACTCAACGACTTTTACTTTTTAAGGAAATTCGTTGAAATTCAGGTTCCTTTTAGGGTTGGGGTAAAACTGAATTTCAAATTAAATGTAGGAGATCTTACTTTTTGGACACCTTCTTTTTTATTTTTAAATCAAATCTGAATTTCTGTGACTGATATTTTTTATCGAATTCAGGTTAGTAATAATGTCCCTGATTATCTGCACTACTAGTCCAAGCAATGCCATACTCCGTAATTGTTCCGGCAGCAGTTTTTTGCGAACGAGTTAATTCATCAATCTGCTTTTTGTCAAATCATCTGCTTTTAATTAATTTGCAAACTATAAGAGTTATTATTAAAAGCAATACTGATGAGTAAAATCCGTGAATATTTTAATCTTATAATGAACTTCCTGAGTAGAGGAGTCTGGAACATGCGTCTGAAAGATTTATCGGGACACCGATATTTTTTGATTAGACAATTACGAATCTACCTTCTTGCCGTTAAAGGATTTTACGAAGACAAATGTCAGTTGAGAGCTTCGGCTTTAACTTTTTATTCTTTATTGTCGGTAGTTCCTGTGTTGGCTATGGGGTTTGGCATTGCAAAAGGGTTCGATTTGGAAGCCAAGCTTGAAGCAGAATTGAAGGCAAATTTGGCAGGCCAGCAAGAAGTATTAACCTGGTTAATTGAGTTTGCCAATAAAATGCTCGAAAATACCAAGGGGTCATTAATTGCCGGATTGGGATTTGTAATCTTGTTTTGGTCAGTAGTAAAGGTATTAAGCAATATCGAGGAATCTTTTAACGATGTTTGGCGCATTAAAAAATCAAGAACCTGGGGACGCAAATTTAGCGATTATACTGCTTTAATGATATTTGCGCCTATACTTTTGATTGGATCAAGTGGGGTAACAGTGGTTTTAAAGACCATGATTGAACAAATTACCCAGGGAAGTGGATTAATGGAAACTGTAGGTCCATTTCTTACTTTCCTAATTAATTTGGCACCTTTCTTTCTGGTTTGGATTCTATTTACACTTCTGTATACTTTTATGCCAAATACACATGTAAAATTCAAATCGGGTTTAATTGCCGGAATCATCGCAGGAACCATTTATCAACTTTTCCAGGTGTTGTATATCGAGTTCCAGGGAATGGTAACCACTTACAATGCAGTGTACGGTAGTTTTGCTGCTTTGCCACTGTTCTTAATGTGGTTGCAGTTAAGTTGGCTGGTGGTGTTGTTTGGAGCAGAAATATCTTTTGCCGAACAGAATGTGGAGAATTACGAATACGAAGCCGAAACGACAGAGATCTCGTATGATTACAAAAGACTATTGAGTTTGTATGTTTTGAATCTCATTGTTCAAAATTTTAAACAAGACAATAAACCATTGTGTTCTCAAGAAATATCGCATCAGCTCGAAATGCCCATCAGATTGGTGCGCGAGATATTATTCAATTTGCTAGGTGCAGGATTGATTTCGGAATTAACAACAGAAAAAGACAAGCAAATGGCTTATCAGCCTGCATTTGATATTAACGAAATGACAGTTAGCAAAGTAATTGATTTGTTGGAAAAAGCAGGATCTGACAATATTCCGGTATTGGAAACAGAAATTTATGCCGATCTGAAATTAATTGTTGCAGAATATCGCAAGTCATTTTCGGTAGAAGGCAGGGAAATTTTGTTGAAGGATATTTAAATAAAGTATCAAGATGCAAATAACAAGAAGAATTATACCAAATGCGATAATAAATCGGTTAAAATAAAAAATACACGAAGTTAGATTTATTGAATAAATTAAATAGAGAGGATATCACAAAATCTTGATACTAAAAAAGAAAATATGATCTTCATTTTCGGAGCCAACGATAAAATAGTAGAGCAACGACAATCATATCGGCAGGAACATTGCTACAATTGCAACAATACAACACATTGGATACTGGAAAAGAATGCAACCTATGCAAGTCTTTTCTTTATATCGGTATTCCCAATAAAAACCCGGTACATCTACTATTGCCCGATTTGCAGAAACGGCAGGCAATTGGAGAAGGAAGAGTATGAAAGGATGAAACGAGCATGATTAAACACACAGCAATGATTATTTTGATCTTGTGGCTTCCATCCAACAAAAAAATGAAAATTATAAACAGATGAAATAAAATTCATTTTCACATAGGGTATTCTTAATTTTAATCATCATTAGAAATACTCACTAAACACAAAATGATGAAAAAACTACCTATTGCCTTATTTTTATTGAGTTTATTCTTGGTATCCTGTAAGCAAAAAACAACAAAGGGCGATGCTACACCTAAGGCATCTAAAACAGAAGTTAAGACTGAATATCCAAAAGTATTGGAATTTCCATCGCTCGATTCTCTTACCATTACAGCACATCTTTACCAAATCGACGAAACATCGCCTTTCATTCTGCTTTGTCATCAGGCCAGATTTAATAAGTTCGAATACTCAGGAATAGCTGAGAAACTGAACGAAATGGGATTCAATTGTATGGCAATCGATCAGCGTTCGGGCGGACCAATTGGAAAAACTCAAAACGAAACATACTTGCGGGCCGTTAAAAAAGAATTGGCAATTGATTACTTAGATGCAGAACCTGATATTCGTGCAGCCATTCAATACATCGCCAAAAATTATTCAGAAAAAATAATTCTTTGGGGATCTTCCTATTCATCAACTCTAGCTTTGTATTTAGGCGTTGAAATGAACGAAATTTCAGCGGTGATATCATTTAGTCCCGGAAACTATTTGGCTGATAAAAAAGGATCTTTAATTGATAAACTGGAAGGGTTCAACAAGCCAATGTTTTTAACCAGCTCGAAATCGGAAGCGAAGTATGTAAAAGCATTACTGGAAAAGCATAAAATGATAAAAGCGCAGGTTCATTTTATTCCTGAAGGATCAGGACATCATGGCTCCCGTGCACTTTGGATCAACCAACAGGGAGGAGAGGAGTATTGGACTGCGATTGGTAAATTTTTAAGCAGCATAAAGAATTAGTTAAACTTATGATTCATCAAACAAGTTATTAACCTTTAGCTATGCAAAATCTCAATATGCATTGATATTGAAAGTTAAAAGCTTGTAGGCTAGCAGTCAAAGGTTTTCTTGATTTAGCATCTGGTGTGATCAAGACTTGAGCTAAAGCTACCTCACATTTACAATCTGGGGTAAAGTGAGCAAGAAATTTAGAATGTCTAAATGAGATAAATATCTCAAATTCCATATCCGGAAATTTTAAATTCCCTGGAACAGCGGCTTACATTAAGAATATATTTGTCTTTTTCAGGATAATATTTTCAACTCTTGATTCACAATTAATACCAATTTTATTTTGGAATGAGCGTTAAATTGTTTTGAATATTTTGAGTTTAGACAAGTTAAAAAATTAAGGCATAGCAGAGTTACGGCGCAATTTTTTAATGAAGTGTAAACTTAAAATAGCAGAAGAATAATG
>JAOARS010000218.1 GCA_025210415.1 Marinifilum sp.
AAAATGTTCTATGAAAAGCAAAAAAATTTCATGTGCATTAAATAATTGTTAGATTTGCAGAAATTTTTTTTGTATTAATCAGGTATATTGGACGATGTGCGCCTAATAAAAATGAGTTTGGAAACAACGAAACAAACTTATTACCTGATATAAAACCAGAACAAATGAACTTTACAGCGCAAGATATTGCAGAGTTTCTAAAAGGTGAGGTTGATGGCGATGCTTCGGTTGCCGTAAATAATGTTTCCCGAATTGAGGAGGGAAAACCGGGAACTCTTTCTTTTTTGGCAAATCCTAAATACGAACACCATATTTATACTACTAATTCGTCTATTGTTTTAGTAAGTAAGGAGTTTAAAGCAGCAAAAGAAGTAAAAGCTACTTTAATTCGTGTTGAAGATGCTTACCAGGCATTGGCCCAATTACTGGAAATGTATGAGCAGAGCAAACCTCAAAAAGTAGGAATAGAAGAGCCTTCTTTTGTGAGTAAATCAGCAACAGTTGGCGAAAAGATTTATATTGGTGCGTTTGCTTATGTTGGCAGCAATGTAAAGATTGGTGATAACGTAAAAATTTATCCACATACATATATTGGCGATAATGTAATTATTGGCGACAATACAATTTTGAACTCTGGCGTTAAGGTGTATGAAAACTGCAAAATTGGCAAAGATTGTATTATTCACTCAGGTTCGGTAATTGGAGCCGATGGATTCGGTTTTGCACCCTCTTCAGCAAACGATTATAAGAAAGTTCCACAAGTTGGGAATGTTGTTCTTGAAGATCATGTTGAAATTGGAGCAAATACCTGTATCGACCGTGCGACTATGGGATCTACCATTATCCGTAAAGGAGTGAAGTTGGATAACCTGATTCAGGTTGCGCATAACGTAGAAATTGATGAACATACAGTAATTGCATCGCAAACAGGTATTGCCGGAAGTTCTAAGGTTGGTAAAAATTGTATGTTTGGCGGCCAGGTTGGTATTGCAGGCCATTTGTCAATTGCCAATGAAGTTAAAATTGCGGCACAATCGGGTATTGGTAGAAATATCAAGAAAAAAGGTGAAGTGCTTCAAGGATCGCCGGCATTTGAATTTGGTCCATATCAAAAATCATATGTGTTGTTTAAAAATCTGCCTAAAATGAGAGAGCAGATTATGGATTTAGAGAAGCAAGTAAAGAAGCTGGAAGAGGAAAAATAGGGAATTCCATTTTCCGGAAACAGAATAAATATTAAAAGTTTATGGCTGATAAGCAAAGAACATTAGCAAAAGAATTTACTTTAACAGGAAAAGGACTTCACACGGGCTTGGAAGTATCTATTAAGTTTGTGCCTGCTCCTGAAAACCATGGATACAAATTTAAGAGAGTTGACTTAGAAGGAGAACCGGTAATTGATGCAAGCGCAGAATATGTAGGCGATACTTCGAGAGGAACAGTATTGGAAAAGGGAGAGTGCAAAGTACAAACCATCGAGCATGCCTTATCGGCATTGTACGGTATGGGTGTTGATAACTGTATGATTGAGATGAATTCTCCTGAGCCTCCTATTTTAGATGGAAGTGCAAAATTCTATGTAGAAGGAATTGAAAGTGTAGGAATTGTTGAGCAGGAAGCTAAACGAGAATACTATGTGGTAAAAGAACCGATTGTATATAAAGATGAAGCTCGTGGTTCTGAGTTAACAATTCTTCCCGATAACGAATACAGTGTAGATACGATGATCTCATTCGACTCTAAGGTGTTGAACAATCAGTATGCACGATTAACATCGTTGAATGATTATAAGGATGAAATTTCGATGTGCCGTACTTTTGTTTTTGTGCGCGAGTTGGAGTTTCTGTTGAATAACAATTTGGTTAAAGGAGGAGATCTTGATAACGCGATCGTTATTATGGATCAAATGATGGAACAAAAAGAGTTGGATCGTATTGCCGACCTGTTTGACCATCAGCATGTAGAAGTAAAGGAAGGAATTTTAAGTAATTTGGAACTTTATTTCGCTAATGAGTGTGCTCGACACAAATTATTAGACGTGATAGGTGATCTTGCTTTGTGTGGTAAGTTCATTAAAGGAAAAGTGATTGCTTCTTGCCCTGGTCACGGCCCTAATACCCAAATGGCAAAAATATTAATCAAACGAATAAAAAAAGAAATGGGAAAAGATTCAGTTCCGGCTTATGATCCAAACAAAGAGCCAGTATTAGACATTAATGGGGTAATGAAATTGTTACCGCACCGTCCTCCGTTTTTGTTGGTTGATAAAATTATCGACATTCAGGAAGATACTATTGTTGGTGTAAAGAATGTTTCTATGAACGAACCTTTCTTCGTGGGACATTTCCCGGGAGAACCTGTAATGCCAGGTGTTCTTATGGTAGAAGCTATGGCACAATGTGGTGGTATTTTGGTATTAAACCAGGTTGATGATCCTGAAAATTACTCAACTTACTTCTTAACTCAGAACAACATCAAATTCAGAAAAAAAGTTGTTCCCGGAGATACTCTGATTTTTAAATTGCAATTTTTGTCACCAATTCGTAGGGGAGTTGCTAACATGCGCGGTTTAGCTTTTGTTGGCGATACAGTTGTTGCTGAAGGTGAGTTTATGGCTCAAATCGCAAAAAACAAATAAGATTTAACTACTACAAGGCAAACTTTTGCCACAGCAAAAGTTTGTTAAACACGTAATAAATTAAAAAAATGAAGCAACCGTTGGCATATGTACATCCCGAGGCAAAAATCGCTGATAATGTAGTGATTGAGCCATTCGTAACAATCGATAAGGATGTAGTAATTGAAGAGGGTACAAGAATTGGTTCTAACGCAACCATTTTGGAAGGAACCAGAATTGGTAAGAACTGTAATGTTTTTCCGGGAGCAGTAATTGGAGCAGTGCCGCAGGATTTAAAATTCCGTGGCGAAAAAACTACTGTTGAAATTGGAAACAACACTACCATTCGTGAGTGTGTTACCATTAACCGTGGAACTGCTGCAAAAGGTAAAACCATAGTAGGTAACAATTGTTTGTTAATGGCTTATTCGCATATTGCACATGATTGTATTTTGGGAAACAATATTATTATTGGTAATGCAACACAAATAGCAGGTGAAGTTATTATTGATGATTATGCAATATTGAGCGGATTGGTAGCTGTTCACCAATTTGTACACATTGGTTCTCATGTTATGGTATCAGGCGGATCGTTGGTACGTAAGGACATTCCGCCGTATGTAAAAGCTGGCCGCGAGCCTGTATCTTATATCGGTGTAAACTCAATTGGTTTACGTCGTCGTGAATTTGGTAACGAAAAAATTCGTGAAATTCAGGATGTATACCGTTACCTGTACCAAAAAGGCATGAACAATTTTATAGCATTGGAAGCTATCGAGGCAGAAATGCCGGCTTCGCCAGAGCGTGATGAAATTATTTTGTTTGTGAAAAACTCTAAGCGTGGTATCATGAGAGGATATTTTCCTGAGTAATCACAATTAGCTAGAATATAAAAATGAGATCTTCGTTAGAGGATCTCATTTTTTTGTTTTGTATTAACTCAACCCCCAACCCCTTCTCCTGAACCTACTCTTTATACACATTTATTTTTTTTGAATATAATTCGACGAAGAATTAGATATGCAATCGTTTAATCCCAAATTCTCCCCTTTTAGGGCAGATGCCGATAGGCAGAGGGTAGGCTGTGCAAAATTGAAAAAAATCTTCTGTCAGGATTTTAATAAACCTCTTCTTTTAAATCTTTTATTTTCAAATAGATAAACATTGGATACAGTTGCATTTTGAGCAGAAAAATCCAATTAAAAACATTTCAGAACTTCCATAAATGATACAAAATTTACGTTTTATGGTATGCCACGAAGTGGCTAAATTTGAGTAATACCAATTTCATTTTGGAATGAGCGTTAAATTG
>JAOARS010000219.1 GCA_025210415.1 Marinifilum sp.
TAAATACTACTGCAATGAATTATATTCTTTTTGATGATGGAGCATGGAACGAATTGCTTCCTCTTACATTTACTCGTCCTGTTTGCGAAGTACGCATTGGAATTATAAGCATACGCGAGAAATGGGAACGTTTATTAAAAACTGAATTTAGCTTTCTCACTCAAGAGTATTTAAGCGAGAAATATCCTGTAAAAAAGGATGATTTGAACATTTTAATTAATGGATCTGTTATACCAAATAAGGAATTGCTTGATGCTGTTCAAAATTTGAAAGAAGGGAACTTGCTAATTGCCAAAGATATTGGTTTAGCAGCTTGCTTAATAGCTAATGAGATTGAATTGGTACTAAAGGAGAAGATAGAGAGTGAAAATATTATTGAGTTTTCTGGAGAATTTGATCGCGTTAATAAGACGTACGATATTTTCTCATTAAATAATAAAATTCTTCGCGAAGATTTTGCTTTGCTTACTGAAGGAAGAGAATCTCAACCAATTTCAGATACGGTAAATGTTTTGGGCAAAGAGAACATCTTTATCGAAGAAGGAGCAAATGTTGAGTTTGCAACTTTAAATGCACAGGAAGGACCAATTTATATTGGTAAAGATGCTGAAATTATGGAAGGCGTATTGGTTCGCGGTCCATTAGCTATGTGTGAACATTCAGCGCTTAAATTAGGAGCTAAGGTTTATGGAGCAACAACTCTAGGACCTTATTGCAAGTGTGGAGGAGAGTTGAATAATGTAGTATTGTTTGGTTATTCAAGCAAAGCGCACGATGGATTTCTTGGCAATGCTGTACTTGGTGAGTGGTGTAATATTGGTGCCGATACCAACAACTCAAACCTAAAAAACAATTATTCACAAGTGAAATTGTGGAACTATGTAACTCAAAATTTTGCCAGAACAGGTTTACAGTTTTGCGGAACCATAATGGGCGATCATTCTAAACTTGGGATTAATACCATGCTAAACACAGGAACTGTTATTGGAGTAAGTTCGAATGTATTTGGTTCAGGATTTCCTCGCAACTTTATTCCATCTTTTGCTATGGGGGGGAATCATGGGTTTAAAGAATACCGTTTGAATGCAACATTCGAAGTTGCTGACTTGGTGATGAAACGCCGAGGAAAAGAATTTGATGATATAGAAAAAAGAATTCTTACTCACATTTTTGAAATGACGAAAGAGTATCGAAAATCATTTTAAATATAGCAGAGTTCTTACAATAAATTGTGAGGACTTTTTTGTTTGGCACAGGGATTGCCAAGTACATAGCGACAAAAATTTTTTTATAGGAAGCGACATTTTGTCACATAAGTTTCATAAAAACTTACTTCCTTTACAGATACAATGTAAGAAAGACAAGATAATGAGTAGTAAGATAGAATTCAATATAAGTGATATAGTTTTGTCGAATATGATGGATGAAGATTCGGATTTTATTCCAATAATAACCGATGAGGATGAAAGTGCATTGGATGAGTTGCAGGTACCTGACACTTTGCCAATACTACCTCTTCGCAATACAGTTTTATTTCCAGGAGTTGTAATTCCAATTTCGGTTGGTAGAGACAAATCGTTGAAATTGGTTCGCGATGTATACAACAACAAAGGAATGTTAGGTGCAGCTTCTCAGGTTGATTTAAGTGTTGAAGAACCACACTTCGAGGATATCAATAAAATTGGTACAGTAGCTCAAATTATCAAAATTCTTGAAATGCCTGATGGAACAACAACAGTGATCCTCCAAGGTAAAAAGCGTTTTGAACTGGAAGAGATTATTAGCGAAGAACCGTTCCATGTAGGTCGTATTAAAACCATTAAGGACAATCGTCCTGAAGTTGAGGACAATGAATACAAAGCGTTGGTTTCTTCGGTTAAGGATATTGCAATTAAGGTAATAAAGTTATCACCTCAGATTCCAAACGAAGCGTCATTTGCTATTAAAAATATCGAAGGTTCATCGTTCTTAATTAACTTTATTTCAAGCAACTCTGAAATTAAACACGATCAGAAGCAAAGATTACTTGAGTTCGATAATATTCGCGACCGAGCCTTAAAACTTTTGGAGTATTTGGTTCGCGAAGTTCAGGTACTGGAACTGAAGGATGATATTCAGTCGAAAGTAAAGACGGATATGGACCAGCAACAAAGAGAATATTTGTTGCACCAGCAAATGAAAACCATTCAGGACGAATTGGGAGGAAGTCCAAACGATCAGGATGTGATGGAGCTGGAAGAAAAAGCCAAGGATAAAAAGTGGACAGAAGAGGTTGCTAAAACCTTTGAGAAAGAGTTAAAGAAGCTTCAAAGGTTAAATCCGGCAGCGGCAGAATATTCAGTACAATTGAACTACTTGCAAGAATTATTGGATTTACCCTGGAGCGAATATACCGAAGACAATTTCGATTTAAAACGTGCACAAAAAGTGTTGGATAAGGATCACTTCGGCTTAGAAAAAGTGAAAGATCGTATCATAGAACATTTGGCCGTTCTAAAATTAAAAGGTGATTTAAAATCTCCAATTCTATGTTTGTACGGACCTCCGGGAGTTGGTAAAACTTCTTTGGGAAAATCAATAGCTGAGTCATTGAACAGGAAGTATGTTAGAATGTCTTTGGGTGGATTGCATGATGAATCTGAAATTCGTGGACACAGAAAAACATACATTGGAGCCATGCCAGGGCGTATTATTCAGGGAATGAAAAAAGCCGGATCGTCGAATCCTGTATTTATTTTGGATGAAATTGACAAAGTTGGCAACGATTTTAGAGGAGATCCATCATCAGCGTTGCTTGAGGTATTAGACCCTGAGCAAAACAATGCTTTCCATGATAATTTCCTTGAGGTAGATTACGATTTATCGAAAGTGATGTTTGTGGCAACGGCAAATAATGTAGGATCTATTTCAGCACCGCTTCGCGATAGAATGGAAATGATTGATGTAAGTGGATACATTCAGGAGGAGAAGATTGAAATAGCAAAGCGTCACTTGATTCCAAAACAAATGGAAAATCATGGAATTACTTCCAATTATATTAAAGTATCGAAAGAAGTAATTGCTGCGGTAATCGATAAATATACTCGTGAGTCGGGCGTTCGCGCTCTTGATCAGCGCATTGCTAAAATCATGCGTAGGGTTGCTCGTAAGGTTGCAATGGATGAAAAATACGATATCAATCTGAAAGCGGAAGATTTGAAAGAGTATTTGGGAGCTGAAATGTTCAACCGTGAAAAATATCAAGGCAACGATTATGCCGGTGTTGTAACAGGATTGGCATGGACTTCGGTAGGAGGAGAGATTTTGTTCATCGAATCAAGCCTTTCAGCAGGAAAAGGTAAACTAACTTTAACTGGTAATCTTGGTGATGTAATGAAGGAATCGGCATTGTTGGCTCAGGAATATTTGCGTGCACATTGCGATACTTTAGATATTAAGAAAGAAGCTTTCGATGAGTGGAATCTTCACGTTCATGTTCCAGAGGGAGCAATTCCAAAAGATGGCCCATCAGCTGGTGTTACTATGGTAACTGCAATGGCTTCGGTATTTACTCAGCGTAAAGTGAAGAAAAATATTGCCATGACTGGTGAAATTACTTTAAGAGGGAAAGTGCTTCCGGTTGGAGGAATTAAAGAAAAAATCCTTGCTGCTAAAAGAGCTGGAATTAAGGAAATCATTCTTTGTAATCAGAACAAGAAAGATATCGAAGAAATTAAAGATATCTACCTGAAAGGATTAAAATTCCATTTTGTTGATGAAATTATGGAAGTTCTTGATATCGCTTTAATGAAACAGAAAGTAAAGAATCCATTGAATATCTAATAGGTGATATATAATATAACGTGAGTTCGATGTAAGAAATTGACAGAAGACTTTAAATTTACCGATTGTTATATTGGATTTAATCAAAAGTATCAAGGCAAAGTATCAAGGCATTGTGCCAAAAACAAAGTTTTAAAAAGCTTTTTATTGTTGATGCTCTCACTAGAGTGAGGGTATCAATTATAAACCACAATACAGAAAATACAGTTCTGTTTTCATCAACTCAGAGCATCATTTGGAGTGATACCCTCAGGGTACATACAAACCTCTCTCAAAGTATCAAGTACAAACTATCAAGGTTCAAGACATAAATGACATTTTTCTTGATACTTGTGTCTTGAACCTTGATACTTTTTAATTATTAATGGGAAAAACTAATTCTATTATAACTACTTACAGTTTAGGATTAGATCAAAATCACTTTTATAAATAAAATATCAAAAGCATAATAGAGATTATTCGATTGTAATTCAAAACAAATTTTATGAATGTTTTATTACTATTGCATTAAATGTGAGGCAAAAAAAGCCCCGCATAAAAATGTGGGGCTGTATATATCAAAATCATAAATGATCTTACTTTTTAGGAGGTTTGTATCCTCTTTGCTTTGCAGCTTCTTCCAAACGCTGTTGGAATTTCGATTTCTTAACTGGTTTTTTCTTATTTGCTTCGATAGTTGCCAATACTTTATCTTCATCAACCATATACTTACGGATTGCCCATGTTTGAGCTACTGTAAACAATGTTGCAATAAAGTAGTAATATGAAAGGCCTGATGCGTAGCTATTGAACCAGAATAGGAACATTAATGGCATTAGGTACATCATGGTTTGCATACCTGGCATTTGCTGCGATGTTTGCATCTGACTGTTCATGCGAGTGTATACCAAGTTGGTAATTGCCATCAACAAACAGAATAAACTAATGTGATCGCCATAAAATGGAATGTTGAATGGCAAATCTAAAATAGAATCGTATGATGATAAATCCTCTGCCCACAAGAAGCTCTTCTGACGAAGCTCAATGGAGGATGGGAAGAATCGGAACAATGCAATCAGGATTGGAAACTGTACCAACATTGGCAAACATCCACCCATTGGGTTCACTCCTGCCTTTTTGTACAGCGCCATAGTTGCTTGCTGACGCTCCATTGCCTTATCTTTAGGTATTCTTTCGTTAATTTCATCAATTTGTGGCTTTAACACCTTCATCTTGGCCGTCGACATGTACGACTTGTAAGTCAATGGAGCTAAAATCAGCTTGATGATAATTGTTAATATCAGGATAATAATACCATAATTTGCAATGTGATTTTCCAGGAAGTTGAAAATTGGAATTACAAACCACTTGTTTACCCAAGCAAACATTTTCCATCCCAAATCAACCAAAGCATGTAATTCGATATCTTTACCATACTTTCTCATGGTTTTGTACTTGTTCGGGCCAAAATAGAAACTCATTGGGTAATTCTCTAATTGAGATCCCTGGTATGGCAATGAGATGGCAGCAGAAAAGTTTTTCAAAGTTGGCGAATCTTCTTCCATATCAACAGATTTCAACTCAATTCCTTTGAAAGAATCATCGGCAATTAATACTGATGAGAAGAACTGTTGCTTGAATCCGATCCACTTTACTTTCGTTGATAAGCTTTCCTCATCTTCGCCCGATGCAGACATGCTATCAACATCATCTTCGAAAAATTTATAGAAAATATTGGTGTATTGATTCTCAAACTTGCGGCCTTTTTCCTGACTAGGAATATCAGCTGCCCAGTTGAATGTTAAATCTCTTTGGTTTAGCGAAATTACATCTTGCATTCCTACCACATTGATATTAAATTCTACCATGTAAGAATCCGGCTCTAAAGTATATTTGTACTCGATGTATTTTCCTTCACCAGCCATTAAGCGCATGCTAACTACCTGTTGAGCAGTTGAAGCATCAACAGTTTTAACTGCATTAACAGGAGTAAAAAACAAGTCCTGAGTATTCATAGGCTTGTTTTCAGCATAAAAAGTCAATCCAAATTTAGAGTTTTTCTCACCCCAAAGCATCAATTTCTCAGCATCATGAGTTTGATAATCTTTCAACTGAACATTAGCAATTTTACCACCCAATGTGTTAATGCTCAATTTTACCAATTTATTTTCAAGGGTAATTATTTCTTCTTTTTGCTGAACTGCTCCGGCAAATGCACCATATTCACTTTGAAGTGCTGCAGTATCTTGCTTTTTTTCTGCATATTGCTTTTTTAAGGCCTCAATTCTTTCAGTTTCTAATTGCTCATTTCGCAAACGCTCAACGCGAGCAATAGAGTCTCTTGTTTTCATGGCCTTGATTTCCTCATCAGAAGGTTTTGTCAGGTAGGTATACCCAATCAAAATCGCTCCAATGATCACCAAGCCCCAAATCGAATTTCTATCCATATTTTTCTTTTTCTATAGTAGGTTAGTAACTGGTTTATAGTGATTAGCATTAAACCTACAATTTCTTAATGTCTTTTAGTATCTGTCAGTTCTTACTACAACAAGTTACTGGTAACTAAAGACTATTTACTATTTTCCATTGCTACCTTAACAAACTCAACAAACAATGGTTGAGGTTTGATAACCGTACTCTTGTACTCAGGGTGGAATTGTACGCCAACAAACCATTTGTGTCCTTCCAGCTCAACCGCTTCAACCAAACCTGTATCCGGATTCATCCCAACAGCTTTCATTCCTGCTGCTTCGAACTGCTCCAAATATTCGTTGTTAAACTCGTAACGGTGACGGTGACGTTCAGAAATTTCTTTCTGCTTGTATGCAGTAAATGCTTTTGAACCTTCTTTTAAAATACAATCATAAGCTCCCAAACGCATGGTACCACCTTTTTCGGTAACATTTTTTTGTTCTTCCATCAGGTTAATAACCGGGTGAGGTGTTTTTGGATTCATTTCCAATGAATCTGCATCTTCAAGCTTTAATACATTACGAGCAAATTCGATAACAGCAACCTGCATTCCCAAACAAATTCCCATAAATGGAATGTTGTTTTCGCGAGCATATTTTACAGCTAAAATCTTTCCTTCCAGTCCGCGATGTCCAAAACCTGGCGCAACCAAAATTCCTTTCAGATCCTTCAATTCATTCTGGTAGTTTGAGTCATTCAATTTTTCTGAATGTATCCACTCAATTTTTACCTTGCATTCATTAATAGATCCGGCATGAACAAAGGATTCTGCAATTGATTTGTATGCATCATGTAACTCAACGTATTTCCCAACCAAACCAATTTTCACTTCCGATTTTGGATTCTGAAGACGAGTCAGGAACTTTGTCCATTCTTTTAATTTTGGTTCTTTCTTTAAGTCAAGTCCAAGCTTTTCACAAACGGTTTGATCCAGTTTTTCTTCGCGCATTTTCAATGGCACTTCGTAAATTGTTGATACATCAATAGATTGTACAACAGCTTTAGGATCAACATTACAGAACAATGCCACTTTTCTGCGAACATCAGCAGTTAACTCATGCTCAGTTCTTAGTACCAATACCTCAGGCTGAACTCCCGTTTCCAACAACGATTTTACAGAATGCTGTGTTGGCTTGGTCTTCAACTCGCCCGATGCTGCCAAATATGGAACCAATGTCAGATGAATTACCAAAGCATCATGCCCTAGTTCCCACTTTAACTGACGAACTGCCTCGATGTATGGTAATGATTCAATATCGCCAACAGTACCACCAATTTCGGTAATCACAACATCATACTTGTGTTTTGTTCCCAAAAGTTTGATGTTTCTTTTAATTTCATCGGTGATATGCGGAATAATCTGAACTGTTTTTCCTAAGAAATCTCCTTTTCTTTCTTTGTTGATAACGTTACGATAAATTCTACCTGTTGTAACATTATTTGCCTGAGAAGTTGGAGCATTTGTAAATCTTTCATAGTGTCCCAAATCCAAATCTGTTTCAGCTCCATCATCAGTCACAAAACACTCTCCATGCTCATATGGATTTAATGTTCCCGGATCTACATTCAAATATGGGTCCAACTTTTGGTTGGTTACAGAATATCCCCTGGCTTGCAATAACTTAGCCAGCGACGATGCTATAATTCCCTTTCCCAATGATGAGGTTACCCCACCTGTAACGAAGATGTATTTGGTTGTTGACACTTTATAAACTTTTTTAGTTGATTTAATTAAAGCTGCAAAAGTAGTCAAATTATAAGTTTTTAAGAAACAAATTCATTGTTCAGGCTATCATTTGTTAATTTATTTTGCTCTAGCAATGAATTCATGAATACAAAAAAAGCATTCCTCACATGGAGAAATGCTCTTGCAATATGAATGAACACAATTTTATGAAACCAACCCATCAATAACCTTAAGCTTTTTGTTCAGAATGGCAAGGTTTTGTTTGCCTCGCTCAATTTTTTCCTGAATCTCGCTTACAACATTAGAATTCTTTGATGAAGAGAAAAATCCAACATTGTTTTCCCACAAGGCAATATCACTTTCCAATTGCCTGATTTTATTCACAATCTTATTTCTCTCAATAATAATTTTATCCTCAGAATTATTCATGGTCAAGAAAGTATCAATCTTCGATTTAAATTTCTGTACTTCCTTATTGTCACTATCCATATTCATTTTATCGTACAGGCCATTAACAGCTTTTCTGAATGCTTCCTGAACTTTATTCTTTTTTTTGTAAGGAACATGGCCAATTTGCGACCATTCTTTTTGAAACTGACGAATCGAATTCAAATTTTTTTCGTTATCATCTCCAAGTTCAAATTCCAATACTTTTTCAATTAATGCTTCCTTCAACTTTAGGTTCTGCACCTGTCCTGCATCTGCATTATCGAAATGCTCAGATTTGTTATTGAAAAACTTATCGCAAGCAGCACGAAATCGCACCCAAAGTTCTTCCGAAACCTTTCTTGGTACTGGGCCTATCGTTTTCCATTCCTTTTGAATGGCTATCAATTTATCGGTTGTGCCTTTCCAATCTTGGCTATCTTGTAAACTTTCGGCAATGGCACACAGCTCTTTCTTTTTTTCAAGATTTACATTGAGCTTTTCTTTTAAAGCCATATAAAATTCACGTTTTCTATCAAAATAAAGATCACAAGCTGCACGAAATCTCTGATATATTCTATTGTTGTCTTTCTTGGGTGCAAAACCAATAGTTCTCCATTCTTTCTGCTGGTCTATAATCTCTTTAGAGCTTGAATTCCACTCTTTGTGGGAACCAATCTCTCTGTTTGCAATCTCCTCAGCCTTTTCGCAAAGTACGGTTTTCTTAGCAAGGTTATTTTTTTGCTCTGATTTTAAACCTTCGTAGTACTCCTGATGCTTACGATTAATAATGGTTGTAGCTTCTTTAAATCTTGCCCACAAACTTTCCTTCTCTTCACGTGGTACCGGACCAATTTCTCTCCACTGTTCATGATATTTTTGAAGTGTATTAAACGCCTTTACGATTGAAGATTCGTTCAGCAATTTTTCAGCCTCTTCGCACAATTTAATTTTAGAAGCCATGTTCTTCTTCAAATCAAGGTCACGAAGTTCTTTGTTGATTTTTATGTAATCGTAAAAATTCTCGACATGATGATGGTAGTTATCCCACAGGTTTTTTAAAGCTTGCTGAGGCACCATTCCTATTTCATGCCATTTCTTTTGCAAATCTCTAAATTCATGAAAGGTTTTATCGAAGGATTCTTTTCTGTTCACCAATTCCTTGATATCTTCTATAATCTGGTATTTCTTTTTAAGGTTTTCTTCTTTTTCCTGCTCAATATTTCGGTTCAATTCCGTTTTTTTCTCCTTAAACTTTTGGAACATTTCCCGAAATTGAACTTCCAACTCATCTGTTCCAAATTCAAATTCTTCTTCAACACCACCATCTGCAATAAACTTTTGTTTCGCAGTTTCAATTTCTTCCTTGTGCTTTTTATAAAAATTCAGCTTAATAGCCTCAACCTTTTCCTTAACAGCCGAAAGAGATTCATTTTCAAGAAGCAGAGTCAAGCGATTTTTTAATTCGCTCTTCTCCATTAATGTATAATCGGGTTCCTTTTGAAGTTCGGATTCCTTTTCATTAATCTGGTCACTTTCTTTTTCAGATACATGATCTGAGTTATCTTCAGCAACTACTTCATCTGCTTTTAATTCTGAAGTTTCCGCATTAGTATTTTGTTCTTCTACATTTTCAGTTTCATGAGAATCTTTAACATTATCTTTCGCTTCTAAATTTTCATTCAATTTATTCTCATTTGAAGGATTGGACAGATCTGGTGCTTTCATGTAAATTGAGTTAGATAAGTTTCAACAAAGCTGAAACTCGCGTTAACAATACCACTTAAAAGAAAACTTTTAAGCCTACTCTTACGAATTTAACTAATTATGTGCTAATCCTCAAAGATTTTCAAGATTTTTCTTTTCCCTAAAAAACAAAGAGGTTCATACAATTACACGAACCTCTTAACCAAAACAAACTAATTAACTAACTCAAAATTCTCCAATTATTCGGAAAGGTCATCCCTCTCTAAATATTATTTATTATTATGAATGTTATAAATCACTTTCACTCTCACAATCACTTAATTTCTATATTATGCACCTGTGGTTGCTTTTCTTCAATTTTAGGAAGAACAATATTTAAAATCCCATCTTTTACTTCTGCTGATATATTTTGCTGATTAATTGTATCAGCCAACTTAAAACTGCGTTCGAATTTGTAAACTCCAAATTCTCTTCTTAAATATTTTTTGTTCTCCTTCTCTACTTTCTTTTCTGCAGAAATTTTTATTGAACCATTTTCAACCTTAATACTTACGTCTTGCTTAGCAAATCCTGGCATAGCAACCTCAATCAAATAATAATCTTTTTCTTCTAAAACATTTGTAGCAGGGCGAAACTCATTTTCTCTTTCAGCTGCTGCTTTAAAACTATCCTGAGTTTCTTTGAACAACTGATTCATTAGTTGATTTGTAAAAAAATCACTTGGCCTTTTTGAATATCTTAATAATGTCATAACTATAATCTCCTATACTTTTTTATTCATTTCTTCGGTTCCGGATTCCGATTATTTTTATTCTTAATTTCGATAGGCATTGTTCAAAGTATATACCATTACATTTTTCTTACCGAAAAGTCAGGCAATTATTCAGAATAATGTCATTTTGTCTTTAATTCGCACGCAAAAGCTGTCACTTTGTCTTTCCAGAGTATTTTATTAGCTTGATATTCTATTTTCTTGCATCGCTTATATGTGATGTATATTTTTACACAAAATTTTGAATTAATGAGAATCGATATATTAACTGTTGTTCCGGAATTATTGGAGAGCCCGTTAAGCCACTCTATAATACAACGAGCAAAAGACAAAGGTGTTGTCGAAATACACATCCACAACATTCGTGATTTTTCGGAAGATAAACACAATAAAGTTGATGATTATGCATTTAGCGGCGGTGCAGGCATGGTAATGCGATTAGAACCTGTTGTTAAAGCTATTGAGTACTTAACCGATCAACGAGAGTATGATGAAATAATTTTTACAACTCCCGATGGCAATCAGTACGACCAAAAAACTGCAAATATTTTATCATTAAAAGAAAACATCATAATTCTTTGTGGTCATTACAAAGGAATAGATCAAAGAATTAGAGATCATTTTATTACAAAGGAAATTTCGATTGGAGATTTTGTTCTTACAGGTGGAGAATTAGCTGCTGCAATTATTACCGACAGCGTTGTGCGATTGATACCTGGAGCCATGAATGATGAAACCTCTGCTCTTACTGATTCTTTTCAGGATAATTTACTTTCTCCGCCAATATATACAAGGCCAGCGGAATTTAGAGGTTGGAAAGTCCCTGAGATATTGTTATCGGGAGATCACAAGAAAATTGAAAAGTGGCAAGAAGAACAAGCATATCTAAGAACTAAAAAATTACGTCCCGATTTATTGGACGAATGAAAAAAAGGCTCCTTTACGGAGCCTTTATATTAAGAAACTGTTTACATCTTATCCTTTGGTTTATTTTGGCGACTTAAGCACTCAAACTAATCCTCAAAAACAAAAGTTAAACAGTTTCTAATAGTTTTTCGCTTTTTTCTCAAAATAAGCCTGAGGATGCTCACAAGCAGGACAATTCTTCGGTGCTTTGCCTCCCTTATGAACATACCCGCATTTGCGGCAATACCACTCTTCCTCTTCTTCCGATTCAAATACCTTTTCTTTTTCAATATTCTCTAAAAGCTTAAGGTATCTTTCCTCGTGCATTTGCTCAACTTTAGCAATTAATTTAAATGCAGTGGCAACTTTTTTAAATCCTTCTTCTTCGGCAATTCTGGCAAATTCAGGATACAACTCGGTATATTCTTCATTCTCTCCACAAGCAGCAGCTTTTAAATTTTCAGCAGTAGTGCCAACTTTTCCTGCAGGATAAGCAGCAGTAATCTCAACATCGCCCCCCTCTAAAAAGCTAAAAAAACGTTTGGCATGTTGCATTTCCTGCTCTGCAGTTTCTAAAAACAAAGCGGCAATTTGTTCGTAACCCTCTTTTTTAGCCTGCTTGGCAAAGTATGTGTATCTACCTCTGGCTTGCGATTCGCCAGCAAATGCTTTTAGCAAATTTTTCTCTGTTTGTGTTCCTTTTATACTTTTTTCCATTGTATTATTATTTTGATTCTGTTATACGAATATCTTGATTTTTACTACAACATAAAAGAGATAAAATACTAATCAAACAATTTATACTGATTACAAAATAACTTGAAACATCAATCTAGCTCGATTACAATAGTTTATACCAGTTTAAGCTTACAACAAGAGGGACATTCGAAATTCGAATGCCCCTCTTGTTTATGCTTGTACTCCCAATTTAAGGAATTCTCATAAACTTATGAGATTGCAAAGAAATGTTCCATTTCGGATTGTTCTTTACATACTCTACAATTGGTTTTACATTGTGAACATACTGGCTCCATTCTGATTGAAGATACAATAAGCAATCATCTCCCACATTTTTAGCCAACTCTTCGGCCCATTCGAAATCTTTTTCCAGATCGTAAATAATTACCTTAAGCTCGTTTGCCTTTTGGTACGATGATGGAACAGGCAGTTTGTTTCGCTTTGGAGATACACAAATCCAATCCCATTCTCCACTTATTTCATAAGCTCCCGATGTTTCCAGAAAATTCTCGATACTGTGTTTCTTTAGCTCTGTACACAGTGGTTCCAAATTATACAATGATGGTTCTCCACCTGTCACCACAACTGCCTTAGCTGGCGAGTCAACTGCTTTTTGAACAACCTCTCCTACAGAGATCAGTCTGTGTTCAGCCGGATTCCATGATATTTTACTGTCGCACCAACGGCAACCTATGTCGCAGCCTCCAATACGAATAAAATATGCTGGCTTCCCTGTGTGATATCCTTCTCCCTGAATGGTATAAAAATCCTCAACCAATGGCAAGTCGGTTCCTTTGTCAAATATTTCTTTGTACTTATCTTTCAATTCTCTCTTATTTACAGTGATACAATCCGAATATCTAGGTTGTTCAGTAAACGGTTTGCAAAATTACAAGCTTTTTAAGGATTTCAAAATCAAAGCTTGAGAATATTTGATTGTAGTGTACAACGATTAAGGGGAATTAATTCTTTATCCATTGTTTCCAATCTATTCGATAGATTGACTGTGCTTGTTTTGTAGCTTCTGTATTTATATATAAATCGTCCTTATCCGAAAATACCACTCCTTCTGTTTGCGCTCTACCCAAAACACTCAAATCCAAACGAATATGCTTGCCATTAAAGAAGTCAGCTCCTTTAAAATTATAAAATAGAATCATATAAGTTCTAAAATCGTTGTAACCAACTAAGGCAACAACTTTTCCATCAGAACTAATATCGGCTCCGGTTATCAGTAAATCTGCATGAAATGTTCCTTTAGGCTGTAGCCTATGCTCTCTTCCTTGCTTAGGCATTACATACATTCTGGTTTGAAGATTACCCCTGTTTTTTGTGAAAAAATACAGTGAATCACCATAAGAAAAGAAGGCTTCACAATCATAATTATGCCTGTGTTTTTGGGGCAAAAATTCCTTTTGATCTGCCCACTCAAAATGAATTGCATTCGCATCAACATTCACCACACTCTCTTCTGTAAATTCAGGCTTGGCTATCTTGTACAGTTTTAAATTTTTACGAGTGCCTAAATTATTTCCAAAATCACCTATATAGAAGTATTCCTCATCTTCGGCCAATGCTTCCCAATCGAGATTGGTAGCATTTTTCAAATGAATGGTTTGTTGTAATACTCCATTTAAATTATATCCATATAATTCCGGAGCTCCTCCACTATCATTGTTCACCCAAATTAAATCATTGTGCCATATCATTCCCGATTGTTCCTGTACTACATCCGGCAATTCACTTTCTATTCGTATGGGGTTATATTTTTTAACATTTGATATGGTTACCTCTTTTTTTACATCTGATGATTGTTTAATTGATGAATTGTTGCATGCCACAAGGAAAATTGCCAGCCAACTTAGAAGTACAATATAGAATTTCACAATAAATAGCTTAATAATAATTAATCGTTGACTTTTAGTTATTGATCCTTAACTTGATTTATAAAATGTCCAAAAACACCTTATCACAAGATTACATCTCAATATATATAAGTTGCTATAAACCTGATTATTTAAAAAAATATTAACGAAATATTCTTAATGAAGAACAAATCTGTCAAAAAATATTGGATAATAAAAACTGAAGCAAAATTAATCTTTCTGTACCAGGAAAAACTGCAACAATTCAAATAGTGCAGCCTTGTCAATTGGTTTTGCAATATACGCTTTACACCCCGCATCTAATGCTTTTTGCTTATCTCCTCTTAATGCATATGAAGTTTGAGCAATAATTGGCAACTCAGGCCTGATTTCAAGAATTTTTCTCGTTGCATGATAACCATCTAATCCGGGTATTTTCATATCCATTAAAACCAGATCAATCTCCTGATTACTTTCCGCAATTTGTAAGGCTTCAAGTCCGGTTTTTACCCATATTAATTTAGCGTTTGTTGAGTATAAAAGCTCTTCAAGCAAATAATAATTAATCTGAACATCCTCAACTATTAAAATATTTTTCCCATCTAAATTTGGCATTGCGATGGATTGCAAGAGTTCACACTCTTTTTTATCCGGAATGGTAACAACATTGTTCAGTCTGAAATAGAAGCATGAACCTTTTCCTTTTTCAGATTCCAGCCAAAGTTCACCATCCAATAAATTTGAGATTTCCTTACAAATTGCCAACCCAAGACCAACTCCTGATTGTAAACCCCAATAAGGATCTTCTATTTGGCGAAAAATATCAAATATCACCTCTTTGTGCTCATCTGATATTCCGATTCCCGTATCTGAAACAAAAAATACAATATTGCTATCATGAACCTTGCAACCATAATCTATTTGCCCTGATTCGGTATATTTAATGGCATTATTCAATAAATTGGTTATCAACTGCATTAATTTCGTTCTGTCCGAGGTTATGTATATATCCCATTCGCTACAAGAATTAAAATTGATCTTTAGCTCTGTTTTGTTGAGTTTTTTTACCTCTGCTTTAACATACTGCTGAATTGTATCGAACATTTCGTTTAAAGAAAACTGGCCAACATTTAACCTAACTTCTTTGGCTTGCAATAACGAAACATCAAAAATCGATTCTATAATTCTTAGTAAATGTTTTCCGCTAGATTTCACAATATCATTCCATTTCTGAATTTTCTCAGGTGGTGAATTGGGTTTTAGGAGCGTACTAAATCCAATTATTGCATTCAATGGTGTTCTTAACTCGTGAGACATTGAAGCTAAAAATGTTGATTTTAATTGATCGCTTTCTTCCGCTTTTTCTTTTGCAAAAATTAACTCTTGCTCATAGCGTTTTCTGCTTAGTACTCCAGCCAACATATCAGCAAAAGTTTTAATGTGAATAATATCTGTTTTATTCCATACTTGGTGCTGATTTACGGTGTCAAAAATTACACAGCCCAACAGTTTATCTTGTGTTAAAAGTGGAAATACAATTGCTGATTTCACATATTTTCTTGGATCGCTTTCAAAATTACTAAATGCAGCAGATGGCAAATTACTAATATCTTCAATAACAAAATTCTTGTATTTTTTAAAATGCTCAATCCACCAGGAAAAGCTTTCACTTAACATCAATTGGGGATTATCAAAGCCTATAACATTTTCATTGATAAACCACTCGTGTGTTCTTTCTATGTACTTATTGTTCTTACTTAGAATAAACAGATATGCTCTATCTGCTTTTGTGTGCTTCCCTAGTTTAGCAATAGATGATTTTATAGCCGAATCTATATCTTCTACTGATGCACTAACAAGTTCAGCAGATACCTTACTTATTATTTTTTCAATTCTTGTTTTCCTGGCTAATTCGATTTCTGCCTTTTTTTGCTTACTAATATCCCGAACCACGGTTTGTATAAACTTATCTCCATTAAGGTCAATTAGGTTAGCTGTTATTTCAACCGGAAATTCTTCACCATTTTTTGTGTAATGCCAGGTTCTCACACAATAACTTCCCGATTCAGTTATTGTGTTGCGAATTTCATCAATTTTACTTTTGGTTAAAATTCCTTTTCTACTAATATTTTGAAGCCCAATTTTTGTAAATTCTTCTCTTGTGTATTTATACATGGCAACAGCTACATCGTTTACCTCTACAAAATTATGCAATCCTTCTTCTTTCCAGGGATGTACAAACACAGCTTCGTTTAACGAATTAAACAGCAAGCGAAACTTATTTTCACTTAATTCAAGTTTCTGATCAGCAATTTTTTTTTCTGTAATATCCGTAATATATCCTTCAATAAACAATGGCTTTCCCAATCGATCTTTTATGGTTAATCCTTGTTCAAAAACCCACTTTATTTTCTCCTCTTTGGTAATAATTCTGTATTCTATGGAAAACCTTTCATCTTTTTTCGCAGCCTTTTCAACCTCAACAGATACATAATCTCTATCCTCAGGATGAATTACATCGTTATATGCCAAGCTAGCGTTGTAATTTAACTCATCGGCTGTATAGCCGGTAAGTTCTTTTACCCCTTCGCTTGCAAATAACATTGTCCAATATTCATCAACCAAACACCGATAAGCCATTCCTTTTAAATTGCCAATTAAAGTGGTTAATCGCCTGGTTGCTTCAACAACTTTGCGTTGCGAACGTTTCTGTTCTGTCACATCCCGAATAATAGTTGTTACTTCTCTTTCTCCAATCGAATTAATTCGAAATTCATAAAAACAAACACCTCTATTTTCTACATTTTTTCGATAATCAAACACCTGTATTTGTCTCGTATCAAAAGCCTCTTCCATTGCGCCAGAAAACTTCTCTCTTAACTCGTTATCAAATAAGTTTCGAATTGCAACATTTTCTATTTCTTTAGGATAAGTGAACAGGCCATTGTTTTTTCCATGCAAATCGATTACTCTCCCATCCCGGGTAATTCGAATAATCAAATCAGGAATTGTTTCTAATAGTGCTTTTGCTTTTGCCTCACTATCCTTAATCAGCTTATCGGTTTCAATTTTTTCAGTAATATCTTCAAAAATAGTAAACACTTGATTGGGTTTATTGGAGAGCTTGTCCAACATTGGGGTAGCAGTAACACTAATCCAAATGTAATCTTGCTTTAAAGGGTTAAATACGCCCAGAACTGAATGTGTTATTTCCTTTGCGGTATCGAGTGCTTGCTTAGCAGGGTGCGAATCAGCATTCAGCAAGGATCCATCGGGTAAAATATTATTAATCCTGGGTTCAAAACTCTGCTCTCCTAATAATTCCTCGGCAGTTTTACCCAATATTTCGGATGCAGCAGGGTTTGCATATGTAATTTCACCCTTTTTGTTCCGAATAATAATCCCTTGTGCAGAAGCATTAAACAATAGATTATACTCGTCGTTTGTTCTGGTATTTTTAAGTTTATTTACCAAGTGGGTATTCTCTGAATCAAGGGCAGATATTTGTTTTTGCAATTGATCTATTTGTTCTTGGTATTCAGCCAGTTTCTTTTGCAATTCATCTGGTGGTATATTTTCAAAACTATCCAACATTCCTGATTTAAAATTAAATACATAATTCGCAGCTCTTACTAAGTTAGTAAAAATCGCGTCAAGTATTTCATCTAAATCGTTAAAAGAATAATATTAAGAAACTGTTTAAAAGTTATCCTTCAGCTTTTTTTATATGAAGAAATGGTATTATACCAATATTACATTGAAATGAGCATTATTCTTCTGCTATTTTAAGTTTACACTTCATTAAAAAATTGCGACGTAACTCTGCTATGCCTTATTTTTTTAACTTGTCTAAACTCAAAATATTCAAAACAATTTAACACTCATTCCAAAATAAAATTGGTATTAGAAGCAGATTTGGAGAAATTTATGCCAAAAACAAAAAGTCTATAAATAAAGTTCTCTTTACATCGAGTTGATGTTAAATATAGTATTCGGAACTGTGTTTTATTTCCTTGATTACAAATGTACTATTTAGTACTCCTATATTTTTAATTTTTGATAGTTTATAACGAACAAATTCGTGATACTCCTCCAAGCTCCTGACATGAATTTTCAAAATAAAATCAACCTGTCCTGCCATATGATAACACTCCTGAACTTCTTTTAAATCCTGAATTTGCTCCTCAAACTCATCAATAAAAGTTTCATCATGATATCTCATTGAAACCTGACATATTGCGGTAACACTTCGTTCAATTCTTTTTTTATCAAGAATGGCAACATATTTTTTAATAAACCCTTGGTTTTCCAACCTTCTTATTCTTTCATATACAGGCGAAGGCGTAAGGTTCAACATATTTGCAATTTCTTTTGCTGTTTTTTTTGAATCGGTTTGCAGTATTCTAAGTATTGTTTTATCGGTTTGGTCAAGCTTATCCATAAAAAGAAAATTTTACTTCGATTTATAACGTTTGCGGAATTGGTAAAGTAATTTTATCTTATAATGCTCGCAATATCGGTAATTTTTACTTATTTCAATCAAAAGGCTATGAATTTTATCGGAAAGAACTTTACTTTGTCAGTATATAATGCTGAAAACAACAACAAATACTCATATAATATCAGCTATTTAGTAGCTAAACAAACACAACACACTTAACTAACAATTAAGATTACTACAAACACCTTTATTCGTCAGGAATAAAGGTGTTTTTTTATAGTTGTCAAAATGGGGAAAGGTTTTGCATTTTTACATGGGCCTTTCCTAAAGCAGGGAAAGGCTTTGCATTTTTGCATGGGGCTTTCCCAAAGCAGGGAAAGGCTTTGCATTTTTACATGGGGCTTCCCCAAAGCAGGGAAAGGCTTTGCATTTTTGCATGGGACTTCCCCAAAGCAGGGAAAGGCTTTGCATTTTTGCATGGGGCTTTCCCAAAGCAGGGAAAGGCTTTGCATTTTTACATAGGACTTTCCCAAAGCAGGGAAAGGCTTTGCATTTTTGCATGGGGCTTTCCCAAAACAGGGAAAGGCTTTGCATTTTTACATGGGGCTTTCCCAAAACACCGAAAGGCTTTGCATTTATACATTGGCCTTTCCCAAATCAGGGAAAGGCATATGATTAATAAATAGAGCTTGA
>JAOARS010000220.1 GCA_025210415.1 Marinifilum sp.
CTTAACTGGCGAACAGAGTTTTCCAATAACAACATCGATCTACTGGCAAGAAACAATCCTTTCGAGAATGTAAAATGCAATTCTTTTTTCTTTTCGTTGGCAGCAGGAATGGTGTAAAGGCTTGTATTTTGATAGTTTCGTTCTCGCAAAACCAAATCGGGGCCAATCCAGTTCGAAACGGCAGTTTTTAGTTTCTTTTCTTCCAAATAATCCAAAATTGGCAGAATGTACAGGTACTCAATGTCATGTTTACCTTGCAGGTGACTTGCCATTGTAAATGATCTGTCGAGTGTAAACTGATAATCTGATCCTATATTGCTTGCAAGACTGTCTATAAATTGCAGATTTTCATTGATTTTTGCAATTTTATTGAAGTTGCTCAATTCTCTCCAGGCACCAGTATTGTTCTCAAGTTTTGTTATTAGTTGCTCTAAACTTTCAAATTGAATAATTAATTCTGAATTAACCGGAATGGCAGAAAAAGGATCAACGCCTTTGTATTCCTTTTGTTTTTGAAGATACAGGTAGCCTAAAACAATGATTGCCAAAAGCAAAGCAATAAAAAAAGAGGTAAGAATTTTTTTTAGCATGGTAAACAGGTTGCAAGGTATAGTGTTGCTTCAAAAATAAGAATTTATGCACTGTTTAAAAAATTATGTGAAAGGCTTTTAGAATAATGCCTCGTTATTTCGTGAATATATGATTTTGGTAGGTGAAAGTTTGCAATTTTAACACAAAAAAGCCCCGACTTTTGTCGAGGCTAAATATTCTAATCATCCACAAATGATACGAATAATCACAAATGAAGAAGTGAATGACAGATTTAATTTATAAATCAAATTTAATTCCTTGGGCCAATGGTAAATCATTACCAAAGTTTAGAGTATTCGTTTGTCTTCTCATGTAGGTTTTCCAAGAGTCGGAACCAGATTCGCGTCCGCCGCCAGTTTCTTTTTCACCACCAAAAGCACCGCCAATTTCGGCACCCGATGTACCGATATTTACATTTGCAATGCCACAATCGCTACCAACTGCAGAAATAAAAGTTTGTGCTTCTCTCATATTCAGAGTAAAAATTGATGAGGATAAACCTTGTGGAACATTGTTGTGCAGTTCAATGGCTTCCTCAAGCGTTTTGTACTTCATGATATACAATACAGGAACAAATGATTCATCCTGAACAATTTGCCAGTGGTTTTCCACTTCGCAAAATGTTGGCAATACGTAGTTTCCTTCTAATACTTTATCGCCAAATACAATTTTTCCGCCAGCCTTTTTAACTTCTGTAATGGCATTTTTGTAAACCTCAACAGCACCTTCGTCAATAACAGGCCCAACTAAGGTGTTTTCGTCAAGCGGATTACCAATTTTAGATTCTACTTGTTTGTATGCATTTAGCAAACGGTTCTTCACATCATCATAAATGCTTTCGTGAATAATCAGGCGACGAGTAGAAGTACAACGCTGTCCGGCAGTTCCTACCGATCCGAATACAATTCCAGGTATTGCCATGTCCAAATCAGCCGAAGGTGCTACAACAATTGCATTGTTTCCACCCAATTCGGCAATTGTTCTACCTAAGCGAGCTCCAACTTTTTCGGCTACTCTTTTTCCAATTGCTGTTGAGCCGGTAACTGAAATTAACGGTACTCGCTTGTCTTCAATAAAATTATCGCCCATTACCGATGATTTGGCAACCACCAAATTGAAAACACCTTCGGGAACATCATTGTCTTTTAATACTTTCTGAATGATTTTATGGCAAGCAATTGCACAAAGTGGCACTTTCGAGCTTGGTTTCCAAATTACAACATCGCCACAAACAGCAGCAATCATAGCATTCCATGCCCAAACAGCCACCGGAAAATTAAATGCAGAAATTACTCCAACCAAACCAAGTGGATGATACTGATCCATCATTTTATGATCTGGCCTTTCCGAATGCATGGTAAATCCATAAAGCATGCGCGATTGTCCGACAGCAAAGTCACAAATGTCAATCATTTCCTGAACTTCGCCCAAACCTTCCTGATAAATTTTACCCATTTCCAGGGTAACCAACCTACCAAGATCTTCTTTCGCATCGCGTAAAGCATTTCCAATTTGTCTTACAACCTCACCACGTTTAGGAGCTGGCATTTTTCGCCATACTTTAAAAGCTTCTTGTGCTTTTACAAGAATTTGCTCGTAATCATCTTTATCGGCATTTTGAACTTTGGCTATTAAAGAACCATCAATTGGAGAATATGATTCTGTAACTGCACCTTTGCAGTTGAACCATTCAGTTCCGGTTGATACGCCGGAATTTATATCAGATATACCTAGTCGTTTCAGTGTTTCTTCTATTCCGAATTTCTTTTTAAGTTCTTGTGAAGTTGTAATTTCCATTTGATTGTAAATTTATTGTGGTAATAAAATGTAAACTTGAGAATTACACAATTTAATAAAACTAATTCTAAATAGTAATGATTTTTATCAGTTTAACTGATTAAAAAATAAAAAAGCCCGAACCTTTAAGGCTCGGGCAATGAATATTTTTGAGTAATAAAAATATTTTAATGCATAATAAAATTTCTAAAGTTCTTCATGAATTGAACTCTTTGGTAAGCAGCCGGATCATTTGATTTTGACTGGCACATTTTACCTTTAAAATCACGAATATTTTCAAATCCCTGGTCTTCCATCCATGAATAGATCTCTTTTAGCAAGATGTCGATATATCCTGGTCCATGCTTGTAAAGTATCGAGGCTAGTTGAACTGCATCGGCACCAACCAAAATGTGTTTGATAATGCTTTCGGAAGTATGAATACCTGTTGTTCCAGCCAATGAACAATTTACACGATCCGACATAATTCCAATCCATCTTAACGAATTTTTGTAATCATCGGAATGAGATAATACTTGGCCATTTGTTACGCTTAGGTTGTGAATATCGATATCAGGACTGTAGAATCGGTTAAACATTACAATTCCATCAGCATCCATATCATTTAATTTCTTGATAACATTTGCAAGATTTGAATGATAAGGACTAATTTTTAATGCCACAGGAATAGCAATTTGCTCTTTCACTGTTTTAAGAACATCGAAATAGATTTGCTCATTTTCGTCTCCTGACCTGTTCATGTCGGTAGGTAAAACAAACAAGTTAATTTCCAAAGCATCTGCTCCGGCTTTCTCAATTTCACGAGAAAAGTAAGTCCATTTTTGCGCACTTACACAATTAATACTGGCAATAACAGGAATCGAAACAGCAGCTTTTGCCTCTTCAATCAATCTTAAATACTTTCTAAGAATATCTTCATGGGGTTCCTCTTCCATGTAATCAAAGGTTTCTGGATAGATATACGGACGGCTTGTCATGGCATGCATTTGTTCTTCCATTTCCATGATAATTTCTTCCTCGAAAAGAGATTTCAAAACAATTGCTCCTGCACCATTGGCTTCCAATTCAATCAGTTTTTCTACAGAATCAGTTAAACCGGAACTGGCAACAATAATTGGATTTTTTAAATCAAGTCCTAAATAGTTTGTAGTTAAGCTAGGCATATTCGTTAAGTTTAGTTTGTTTTATTGTATCGATTTGCTACCAAATTTAATTGGGTAAACAGTTTATTACAAATCAATAATCTTTATACTAAGATAGAGAATCCTGATGTAAAGTTCTTTTAGCTTAGGTTTATTTTTAGTCATAAATATGAACCAAAGGCTGAATTTTGTGCCTGTGAATTTCAAATTCAGAAGAACAAGGGCTTGTATGTATAAACCTGATTTCGATTAAAACTATTGTCACAGTTTGCACTGATTTTGAGTAGAAATTTTCTCAAATTTTCGAAGGAATATCGGGATATTTCGAGGGAATTTGAGGAAATTTATGCCAAAAGCAGGCAAGTTCTTTGAAAAAATCATCTTCATCCAATCTTCACTTTAAAATATCCCGATATTCTTTCAGATTTTTTAAAACAAATCTTAAATAAACCTGATTTTCTGTGATAGATATTTTTAATCGAACTCAGGTTAATAACTAAAAAACATTAACAAAGTATGATCACTTTATAGTTAATTTAGGATGTAAATTTACTGGCTTTTTTTTGCTTCATGCAATAGCTCAAAAAATAAAATTATCTTTGTACAGGTGGTAATGGTACACGAATTATAATGGCTTTCATCAACTCATCAACTCCTTCCGTTGATACAACGGCATTTCAGATTTCTCCTCTAAAAATTAATTTTAGGTTTAAAAGCTTAAATAACGGGAAAATTACAGTTGATAAAACTGGTGATATTCGTTCCATTTCTAAAGTTTACCTCAATCGAAAAACAGCAAGCAAGTCAGATAAGCAAGTAATTCAGCCAATCAAAAATACAATTGTCGATTCCTCTTTAACTGATACCGTTAGAACCCATAACATTCTATTTCGCGATTCTGCAAGTATTAATCATTCATCTGCTAACACTACAGATAGTATAATTGTTAGGCCATTGAGTGAAGCAGGAAAACCAATTGAACGTTCGCAAAGTGATTGGATGGTAGGTGTTAGTATTTTTGTAGTAATTTTAATGGCAATTATTCGATTTTCTTTCAATAAATACCTGCAACGCCTTGTCGATTCAATTCTGAACTATCAAACTTCAAACAACTTGTTTCTCGAAAAAAACATGAGAAACTTGCGTGGAAGTATTTTCTTAAACGGATTGTTTTTCATCAACATTTCATTCTTTGTTGTTCTGTATTACAACTATTTATACTCCGATTTTGGAACTGGAACTACTTTTCTAACATTTCTTTACACATTAGCCGGCTTATTATTAATCTATTTTGGAAAATTTATAATTGTTAGAACCATTGGCTACATTTTTGACGGTGTTAAAGAGGGAAAAGAGTATTTACATACCGTTTTCATTTACAATAAAAACCTGGGAATTTTTCTATTGCCAGTTACTTTAAGTGTTCCGTTTATAGCCGAATTTGCCGCATATTTCCTGCTAAACACAGGCTTAGTTCTTGCAATAATATTTTATTTATTTCGTCTGTTCCGAGGGATTAAAATATTATTTCGCAAACATGTTTCAATATTTTATATGATTTTGTACCTTTGTGCCTTGGAAATTTTGCCCTTACTTGTGATTTACAAACTGTTAATATCATTGGTATAAGGCGGTGTAATGAATTGTTGAACTAAACTCTAGTGTTTTGAGAATCAAGACTATACTGGTATCACAACCTAAGCCCCAAACTGAAAAGTCTCCTTATTTTGATTTGGCTGAAAAATACAATTTAAAGATTGATTTTCGCCCTTTTATTCAAGTAGAAGGTGTTTCAACCAAAGAATTTAGACAGGAAAGAATCAATATTCTGGATCATACAGCTGTTATTTTTACCAGTCGTACAGCTATCGATCACTTTTTCAGAGTTTGTGAGGAACTAAGAATTACTGTTCCTGATGACATGAAGTATTTCTGTATTTCCGAATCGACTGCATTCTATCTTCAGAAGTACATCGTTTATAGAAAACGTAAGATTTTCTTTGGCGAAAAACGTTTCGAAGAATTAATGGATATCATTGTAAAGCACAAATCAGAAAAATTTCTGATTCCACTTTCAGATATCCATAAGCAATCTATCCCTACTTTACTTGATAAAAATAAAATCAAGTATACGAAAGCAATATTATATCGTACGGTAAGCAGCGATTTATCTGATTTGGCCGATGTAAATTATGACATCTTAGCTTTCTATAGCCCGTCGGGTATTACTTCGTTGCTACAAAATTTCCCTGATTTTGAGCAGAACAGTACGATTATTGCAGCATTCGGGCCTGCTACTTCCAAGGCAGTTAACGATGCCAAACTAAGGCTTGATGTTCAAGCTCCAATGCCACAGGCTCCTTCAATGACAATGGCTTTGGATCAATACATCAAGAAATATAACAAGAACAATAAAGACAAATAGTCTGTAACAACATAAAAAATAAAAAGGGGAAAATAAATTCCCCTTTTTTTGTCGATTTTTGTATTATGACACGTAAAACACGTTTTACTTTTGAAAAAGCTGAAAGACTCACTCATAAGATTCTTATTGGCAAATTATTTTCCGAAGGAAACGGATTTACCTGTTATCCTTTTCGGATAGTATGGAAAGTTGCCAATCTTCATTCCGATTATCCGGCACAGGTTGCCATAACTGTCTCGAAACGAAATTTTAAGCATGCAGTAAAGAGAAATCTTTTAAAAAGACGAATTCGGGAAATTTATCGTTTAAATAAGTTTAAACTTTACGAAGAATTAGAGCAAAAAAATGTTCAGATTGCTTTTATGATCGTCTATCTTCCAAAAAAAATAATGGAATCTAAAAATATGGAAGAGCAATTGAAGAGAGCAATTCAACGAATTCCGCGAGAATATGAAAAACATTCTAAACCTACTGAAACAGGCAGTTCTGTTCATCATGATTCTGCCGATTAAGTTCTATCAGTATTTTATTTCTCCTCTTACTCCGTCTGCTTGCAGGTACACTCCTACTTGTTCTTCTTATGCAATTCAAGCTTTAAAAAAA
>JAOARS010000221.1 GCA_025210415.1 Marinifilum sp.
ACACCAGGATGAACTGAAAACAACACAAGTTAGTACTTTCATAAACTGGACGTTATACACTGTAAATTCAAAACAACTGTTTTAACCCCTAAAATGGGGGCTTTTTGGTAAGTAAAATACAGTACCTATTTGGAAACTAATTTGGCTAACTAAACAGGGCCAAAATTGTCCAATTTTTATTGGCGGATATGGACCCACGGACTGAAATGAGTCCTAGACTGGGCTGAAATAGTTCTTTGCTTTCTAGCCCAGATTTTACTGGAATGGCTCCAAGAGGCTGAATCAGTCGAGACCTTGCCAGAGCTAAATTGGCACTTAAGTGGCAGTCCCGCTAAGAGCGGTCCGGTCAATTTCGGGTCGGAAAAAAGTTAGCCTTTATATTTTGTCCAACAAAAGGACTTGATGAGTAAGTACTAAAACCGATGTGTTTTGTTAAATTTCTTGCTTTTCGTTTTCGCTACACGCCGAAATGAATTCAGCCCTCCGACACGTGATTTCAGACCAATTCAAAAGTCGAAATTTGCCATTTTTTCGGGCCTCGCTGCTTCAACACAAGTACGTTTTGTTCCAAATTGACGCGACCACAGTATTCGGGTACATTTAAAATACTTTGCATCAATATTTCGTGAAGGTTGGATAAAAACGAGAAAAAGCAGGGAAAATCAAATGCAGGCTACCGTGGTGCTGATCAAAAGGCGCCGAAAATATATTAAATTCAAGAATCCAAATCTCAAAAGTGGCACCTAAACTAGGGCTTAAATGGCATTTAGAGCAAAGATCTGACCTTACTCTCATAGATTCTGAAGTTAAACCTGCGGGTATCATCCTATGTTGGACGCGAGCTAACGTATTTTGGAGCTAATATACAACAGTGTTCGCAATGCAAGTTAAGGGCAAAGGTCACGGCTAGGATGGCTAATGGTCAAACATAAATATTCGAATATTAAAGAATGTTGTTTTAGCAGCCTGCAATTACCTTTGACATTCAAAATGCCTTATATTTATCCTTTAGTATCCTCTACCTTGGATTTACATGTATCAAAACAGTTAAACTTGGTACTTTGATTGGCGCTTAACAGCTTATTTGTGAATTAACAGCTCAAACGTTCGCTGGACCAATCGACAAATTTTTTAATAATAAAATTCATCGTTCCGAGTTTACATGTAAATCATTATTCTCGTGAGAAGTCAGCAATCAAAGATCTTTAGCTGCCTGGATTTATTCGCTAATTTTGTAATTTTCAATGGCTTAAGTCGCCTCGCCTTGCAAGGGATGCAATCTACTGTCAACGAAAAGTGACACGTAGATTAGTATATTGTCACGCAATAAGATGATTACAGATTAATTAGAACTTCTCCGGATAAGGAACGGTTTTTCGTTGATATTTCTATTGTGTGCCAATTTTATAAAATGTGAATAAGTTAATTTAAGGGATTCAGCAATTTCTAGCCGTCTTAGGGAGGGGGACTGAAAGCGTCGATTTTTTTCTGCCATGGGATGCCACGAAGGCACAAAAAAACAATAACAACAACTTTACACTGTATTCAAAAGCTTTATTCTCTTTCATCTCCACGCATGAGGCTTCTACTTTAAAATGCTAGTCAGGTCATCGTGTAGGTTCACATTTACGACATGACACTTAACATGACATATATGTATTATCACTCTAAGATTGCGTGATGGAGTATAGAACTCTTTGATGAGCCTTCACTTTTCGTGATGCGTTCTCGAACAGTCTTGCGCTCACGGTGGAAAGTCGAAAAGTTCTGCTCCCACAGAACATATTTTCATTGCTCTCTTCTACATATTTGTCCTTGATAGCATATAGCAGTAAACTGGAGAATCGCGTGACTGGAAAAAACCTCTTAACTTACGCAAAGAAAAATGCAAGACACCCACACTTTGCCTAAATAAACACACGTTCTTTGTTTGATAGCTGAAAATATATAAAACATACTTGTATGACAGTGAAAGCTAGAACCAAACTTTTTTTAGAACTTTTTTAGCTGGAAAAGCCGGTGTCAGAAAAAAGTTTTCAAAGTTCAATAACTGTAAACAAAGCTTACGATTTTGCAAGAATTAACCGAGGATAAGGGATGAGTAACACACGAAATACAGCACGGATAGTTCGGACTGAGGCCAAACCATTTCCCTAGATGAACCTGAAATATTTAGGATCAGTTATGTTGATTTGCGATTCTCCCTGCGCTCCGTTGAAAGGTCAGCGATCAAACAGACCATACGCTCAACAATTTTAAAATGAGCTCCGTAGACGAGAATGCTTGCTCTTTGTTCAAATCAAACTAACCTTCTGGTCCAGGTTAACTGCAGCTGCATTCTCGTACCATGGCTTTAATTTTTTCTATAAGGCAAGGCTTTCTATCTTTGGATTTATAAGAAAGCTCAAAATGCTTGCACATAGACTTTAGTGTTGGTACTGTGAATTCAGAGAGTTTGTTAAGCCTGACGAGCTCACACAGGTCATACCCATCGTACATGATAGGGTGGACCACGCCCACCTGATTACAGATATCATCGATCTCCTCGTTTCTGCGCTTCTCGTTAAGATATTCAAGCTCTTCCTCTAGTAGAGCATCATCATCATTTTCATCATCACCGTAACTGTCATCACCATCTCTCTCAACCATATCTCCTTGCACTTTTCCGT
>JAOARS010000222.1 GCA_025210415.1 Marinifilum sp.
ATAGTATCATGCCGATGTAGAAAATGTTAGGCAGTGCGAGTTTGCGAAGCAGTGGCTCATATATTTTCACAATCAGTATAATTCAAATTCTGCAAACAAAATCACCTGTAGGGAAAAATTGTCAAGAACTAGGGAAATATGGTCATTTCAACAGAATATAGATTGTAGCACTTTTGTAAAAGACAAATGAATATAGAATTTTAAAATTAATCATCATGAAAAATTTAGCATTTATCTTTACACTTATTTTTGCAGTTGCAATCAGTTCTTACGCTCAACTTCCCGATCCGGGATTTACGGTCGATGATAAAACTGCAATTGTTATTACCGATCCTCAAAACGATTTTTTAAGTCCTGATGGAGTAACATGGGGTGTAGTTGGAGAAAGTGTAACTGCCAACAATACTGTAGAAAATATTGAAACACTTTTTAAAATTGCCCAGGAAGAAAATATAACTGTATTTGTCTCGCCTCACTACTACTATCCGCACGATCATAAATGGGAAATTGAGGGAGCTTTGGAAGAGTTGATGCATAAGATCGGAATGTTCGATCGTAAAGATCAGCTTTCGACGGAAGGTTTTGAAGGATCAGGTGCAGATTGGTTGGAGCAATATAAAAAGTACATTAATGCAGACAATGTGGTAGTCACAAATCCACACAAAGTTTATGGCCCTGAATCAAATGATTTGGCTTTGCAATTGCGCAAACGCGGATACGATAAAGTAATACTTGCAGGTATGTCAGCCAATTTGTGTACAGAATCACATTTGCGTGATTTGGTTGAATCTGGCTTTGAAGTAGCTGTTGTAAAAGATGCAACTGCTGCTGCAATACTTCCCGGATTAAATGGTTATGAAGCTGCACTTACCAATTTTAGAATGATTGCAAGCCATGTTTATACAACGGAAGAAGTTGTTTCCGAAATAAAAAAATAATGTAGGTACAATATTGCAAGATCAGTAAATAAAATCATAAAGGTTCGGTTGACATCAATCGAACTTTTATTTTTTGTAATGCAAACACTGAATCAATTTGTACGTCATAACAAACCTTAATCATAGTTTAATCTTTAGTTTTCAAAAAGTTTCTATTTTTGAAAAACCTAAATATTTTCTACATTTATTTGAATTATAAGTATGACTACACAATTGGAAGAGAACATATTAAAAGCGTTTAAGGATGGTGATGAAAAGATCTTTGAAAGTATTTTCTCTTCGTATTATAATCAAATAATTGGTTTTTGCATTCAGTTTGTTGGCGATAATGACAAAGCACAATCAATTGCCCAGGAAGCATTTATAAAGCTATGGATGAACAGGGAAAAGGTAGAGAAATACAATGGGATATTATCATTTCTTTACACGGCTGCAAAAACTGAATGTTTAAATTTTATCAGGAGAAAATCTGTAACCAGTAAATATGAAAACCGACAATTACAGCTTATAGAAGATGAATTAAACAGAGAAGTGCTGGATCGTTTCGATTTTAATTCTATTGAAATTTCAGAACTTGAAAAGTTAATCTATCAATCGATTGAAGATCTTCCTGAAAAATGCAAGCTTGTTTTTATCAAAAGCAGGATGGAGGACAAAACAAATAAAGAAATTGCAGAAGAATTAAATATTTCGATAAAAGCAGTTGAAGCCAATATGACCCGTGCTCTCAAGTTCCTTAGAGAGCGACTTACCGACTACCTGCCTGCAGTTCTTGTTCAGGCCATTTTACCTTACCTCTAATAAAATTTCATTTTCAATATAGGGTTAGGATGTGCTTGCGTGTACTTATTTACAGAAGCAAATAATATACACGATGGATTATTCTTTAATAAATAGATATTTAAGAGGAGAAGCAACAGAAAAGGAAATAGAGGAAATCTTTAATTGGATTGAATCATCGCCCGGCAATAAGTCAGAATTTATAAAATACAAACAAGCTTGGGCATTAACCGCAAAAAGCAACAAAAATATAAATGCCAGCTGGATTAAAGTACAGCAACAAACTACTGGCAAAAAACAGGTGAGATTTTTATTGCAGAAAGCAATGAGGTATGCAGCAATCTTTATTGTTGCTTTAGGTTTGGGAATCATATTACAAAAATTAATATCGGAAAAGAATATCCACCAGAGCTTACCTTACCTGCAAACTACAAGTATACATGCACCATATGGGCAAACGGCCAATGTCAGTTTACCCGACGGAACTTCTATAATTCTTAATTCCGGCAGTACCCTATTCTATCATTCCAATTTTGCAGAGGGAGAAAGAACTGTTAAGTTAGAGGGAGAAGCCTTTTTTAATGTAACAGAGGATAGTCAACATCCTTTTACCGTTCAAACAGAATTATTAGATCTAAGAGTATATGGCACATCTTTTAATGTAGAAGCTTACCCGCAAGACAAGCAGGTTAATACTACTTTGATTGAAGGCAGCCTTGGCGTTATTTCAAAAAAAGGAAACGAATTGGTACGTCTGGTGCCAAGCGAAAATGCCAGATACGATAAACTTGCTTCTGAACTTCATGTCAGCAAGGTCGATACTTCTCTTTATACTTCCTGGAAAATGGGAATTATTTCTTTTAAAAATGAAACATTGGAAGATATCGCTCTAAAAATTGAACGGGTTTATAATGTGGAAATTATTATTTCGAACAAGAAGCTGGCAAATGAACTTTACAAAGGAACCATATTAAGAAACAAACCTATTGATCAGGTTTTGGAGGTACTCGGCTTGGCAGCATCCTTTGAGTATAGAATTATTGAAAAAACAGGCCAGCCAACATTAATTTATTGGGATTAATTTTTTAAAAATAATATTGTTTTAACCCTTAAAATCAAGTGTATGTACAATACTTCTTAAAAAGAAAGGATCGAAATATACTGTCAATATACTACGATCCTGTAAATGAACTTGATGGTGCTGTCAACACCTGCAAGTTTTAGTAAAATAATAACCCCATACAGGTTAATTACTCACTTTTTACATTTCAAATTTATGAAAAAAAATCATGAATGTGTCTGGATTGGTTCAGGCATGCTTAAACTTTTACGGATAATGAAACTGACCGTATTGCTGTTAACCTTACTATTTGTGCAAAGCTTTGCAAATTCGTACGCACAAAACACAAAATTCAACTTCTCGATGGAAAATGCCACCATTAAAGAGGTGATTGAACATTTAGAACAAGAATCGGAATTCTTTTTTGTTCTTAAAGAGGAAAGGGAGATTTTAAACAAAAAAGTAAACTTTACGTTCGAGAACAATTCTATTGAACAAGTTCTGGACCGACTACTGGAAGATACTGAACTTTCTTATAAAATAGTGGATAAGTACATTGCTATTAGTCCTGATAAAGAAATTGACTCTGTCTTTCAACAAAAAAAGAACAAAATAATAAGAGGAAAGGTAAGTGATAAAAAAGGAATATCCTTACCTGGAGTTTCTATAGTAGCTAAAGGTACAACTGTTGGTTCTACAACAGATATTGATGGTAATTATGTAATTGAAGTTTTTAATGATACCGAAGTTTTGGTATTCTCATTTGTGGGAATGAAAACTAAAGAAGTTACAATTGCTGATAAGCTTGTTGTAAACCTTGTCATGGAAGAAGATGCCATTAGTTTGGGAGAAGTGGTGGCGGTTGGATATGGAAGTCAATCTAAAGTAAAGGTTACCGGAGCTATTTCAAAAATAAAATCCAACGAAATTCAAAAATATGCAACTGGTAATTTTGAACAAGCACTTTCCGGAAAATTGGCAGGTGTTCAAATAACTCAGAATGGCAGATATCCAGGAGAAGATTCAAAAATTACAATACGAGGAACAGGAACTTTAACCGCAGGAAGTGATCCTTTAATTGTTGTAGATGGAGTTCCTATGACAGAAGGAACATCTTTAGGGGCAATCAATTCCAATGATATTGAATCAATAGATGTTTTAAAGGATGCAGCATCTGCAGCCATTTATGGTTCAAGAGCGGCAAATGGAGTTCTGTTAATAACCACAAAAAAAGGAAGAGAAGGAGGCGTAAAAATAAACGTGAATGCATATCATGGCGTACAAACTAAAACAACAAAACTGCGCTTGATTAATGCCTATGATGCTGCCCAATTCTTTAAAGAAGCACGTGATTGGGGGTATGTTTCAAAAGATCCTTTAAATAGAAATGCATCTGATGATAATGCCACAAGATTAGCAAATGGAGCTACTAAAAGACAACTGACTTTAGAATATACGCAACCATATCTGGACGGAAAACAAGGTTTAACTGATACAGATTGGATGAACGAAGTTTATCGACCAGCAGGAATTAGTAATTTTTATACTTCCCTATCAGGTGGTACTAAGAAAACGGACTATTATGTTTCTTTTGGTTATTTAAATCAGGAGGGGATTGTTATTGGTTCCGAAATTAACCGATTTACATCGAATATTAGAATCAATAGTGATATTGCTAAATGGGCTAAATTTGGAGTAAATGTTAATTCTTCTTATTCAAAAGCAGATGTATTGGATAATAATGGATGGAACAATCTACCTGCTGATCCTGGTTCTTCCTTTTATTTAATGTATCCTTTCTTTCCTGTTTATAATGAAGATGGTTCTTTTGCCATTAGCAAACAGCTTGAAGCAAATACACCCGAAGATGGTTCATTGTCAGAGAATACGGTTGCAATGACCTTGCTTAGTAAAAATCAATCTTACAGAACAAATGTATTTGGAAGTACTTATTTGGAATTGGAACTAACACAAGGATTGAAATTTAAATCATCTTTGGGGTTGAATTTTCGTAATACGTTTAATGATTATTATTCTCCGTCGAGTTATGGGCGATATAGAACACATGTAGATAATAATCAGTCATATAGTACAGAGAATCATATAAGGGTTGAGAATCTTCTGTCCGAGAATACTTTAAGTTATAAGAAATATATAAAAGATGAACATTTTATTAATGTATTAGCAGGTTATAGTTATCAAAAAGAGAAGTTAATTGATACTGAAATATCAGCATCCGGAATTGTTGATGATAACTTAAACAATATAGCGGCAGGAACAAGCTTTGCTGTTGATGCATTTCGATCCATTTGGACACAAATCTCATACTTTGGCCGTATTCAATACGATTATTCTACAAAGTATTTATTATCAGCAGCTATTCGAACCGATGGTTCTTCTCGTTTTGGAGACAATACCAAATGGGGTGTTTTTAAATCATTATCGTTAGGATGGGTAATTAATCGTGAGGAATTTTTTCCTAAAAATTCATGGATTAGTAGTGCTAAATTAAGAGCAAGTTTGGGAGAAACCGGAAATAATCAAATTGGGCCATATAGCTCTCGGGCACTTGTAAACAATGATAACTATACTATTAATGGAGTATTGGTTTCTGGAGTAGCTACCACTACTTCTCCAAATAATGATTTGTCCTGGGAAAAAAATGTATCCTTAAACTTTGGAGTTGATCTGGGATTTTTTAAAAATAAATTGTCTCTGACTTCAGAATATTACATTTCAAACACAAAAGATTTGTTATTGAATGTACCTGTACCGCAACAATCCGGATATAGTTCATCATTACAAAATATTGGCGAAGTTGAAAATAGAGGTATTGAGTTTGATTTATCTGGTAGCAATTTTAAGATAGGTGACTTTGTTTTGGGGTTTAATGCCAATTTATCTACCAATAAAAGTAAAGTATTGGCTTTAGGGCCAGGGCAGGATCAGATAATTGCTGCTCAGGGAGGATCGACCTACTTAACTAAAATTGGCGGACCTATTGCTGAAATTTATGGATACGATATACTCGGAGTTTATAAAACTCAGGAAGAAATTGATAATACACCTCATATGTCAGGTACATTAACAGGTGATTACATCGTAAGAGATGCAGATAATGATGGAGATATTGATCCTGATGACCGTGTTGGACTGGGGACATACAACCCGGATTTCATTTATGCATTTGGAGCAAATTTAAGCTATAAAAATTTTGATTTGAGTTTTTCTTTTACTGGCGTAGAGGGACGAAAAGTCTATGACCACCTAACAGCCAGAGGGTTGGAAGTTGGAGAAGGATTTACTACTGCAAGTCAGTATTATTTTGATAACAGGTATCACCCGGAAAACAATCCGGATGGATTTTTTGCACAACCAAACTTGGGAAATTTTTCGTCGGCCAGAAGAAATACACGAATGTCAAGTATCACTGTATCTGATGGAGATTATTTGAGACTTAGATCAATTCAACTGGGGTTTAATATTCCTAAAAGTACAATTAATGAGATTGGTTTTAACAGCGCAAGATTATTTGTAAGTGCTACCAACTTGTTTACAATTACAAAATTTAGAGGGTTGAATTCGGAAGGGCGTCAGGAGAATCCTTTAACACAAGGGTATGTTAGAAGTACAGCTTCAATACCTCGTTCATTTATCGTAGGAATTGATTTAAACTTTTAAAAAATCTTGAAATGAAAAATATACTAAACTTTAAATACATCTTAATTTTATTAATAGTCACTTTTGGGGCTTGTGAGAATGAACTCTATCAGGATCCTATTACGGAAAGGGTATCTTCCAGTTTCTATTCAAACGAATCAGAAATAGAAAGTGCTGTAAGAGGAGTATATGCTGCTTTGCAAAGCAGGGATTTATATGGTTTATATATACCTGCTATTGGGGAAATATCTTCTGACAATACTTTCGAAGAAGTACCAGCAAATGATGGAGGTGTATTTGGGCAATTGGATGAGTTTACGGTTATTCCTGGTAATGGCTTAATTTCAGGGATATGGAAAGAATCATACATCGCAATTCAAAGATCTAATATTGTGTTGAATAGAATTGAAAATATATCATTTGAGAATGGTGAAACTAAAAATGCCAGAATTGGAGAAATGAAGTTTATTCGGGCACTCCTTTATTTCAATATGGTAAGAATTTATGGAGATGTTCCTTTGGTGATTGAAGAAACTACAAATCCAAATGATTTTTTTGGACAAGGCAGAACTTCAATTCTTAAAGTATATGATCAAATACAAAAAGATTTATCCGAAGCCATATCGCAACTTCCAATAAATGGATCAGATGTTAGCCGGGTTACAAAAGGAGCAGCACAGGCCTTATTAGGAAAGGTATTTCTTACTTTGGGAGAGACGGATAACGCCAAAACACATCTTCAAGCAGTGGTCAACTCATCAAAATACCAATTGGTTAAGGATGTAAATGACATATTTGGGATTGAAAATGAGAATAATTCCGAAGTTATTTTTTCTGTACAATTTGCATCAGGATTGGATGGCAATACAGAAGGAAGTAATGCTTTTTCTCAGTTTAGTCCTTCAGGAACAGTTGCGAATTCAAAGGGGCACAGTCTTCCCACTGTCGATTTGTATAATTCATATGATAGTCAGGATTTAAGAAAAGGTGTTTATGTAGATGTTACTGAAAAAGGAATTCCTTTTTCAAAAAAACTTACGCCTAATTTAAAAGATTCCGATGATGGAGGAAGTGATTGGATTGTAATCAGGTATAGCGATGTAATATTGATGTTAGCTGAAGTAGAAAATGCAGCGGGAAATAATATGGAAGCTTTGGCTTTGTTGAATAGTATTAAAACCAGAGCCGGGCTAGTTCCTTTCAATTCTAATGATTTCGATGAGATTGCCAGAGCCATAGAGCAGGAACGCAAATATGAGTTAATTGGAGAAGGGAATCGCTGGTTTGATTTGTTGAGAACCAACAAAGCGATTGAAACAATGAATCAATGGTTTAAAGATAATGGTAAAAACATTGTTATTGATCAAAATGATTTGTTAATGCCAATTCCACAAGATCAGATAGATACCGATCCGGCAATAAAACAAAACCCAGGGTACTAGCCTAAATAACTTTTGCAGTGTTTTTACACTGCAAAAGTTTATTTCGATTTATAATATGCACAAAATTTTATTGTATTGTTTTGCAGCAATTTTTTTAGGTTGCTCCAATAACGATAGCAACCAATCCAGAAGTTCCAAAGAAGAGCAAAACAAAGATTTCTTAACAAGTTTTGATGTTTGGAATAATGAAGAAATATTAATTGCAGCTCATCGAGGAGATTGGAGACACGCTCCGGAAAATTCAATTCAGGCAATTCAAAATTGCATTGATATGGGAATCGATATTGTAGAAATCGATGTGCGCTTAACCAAGGATTCTATTCTGGTAGTCATTCATGACAGGGAATTGGATCGAACTACCAATGGTAATGGAAAGGTTTCGGAATGGACAATTGATTCGTTAAGCAAACTTAACCTTAAAAATGGATGTGGAACTATTACCGATCATAAAATCCCCACACTTGAAGAAGCATTACTGTGTGCCAAAAACAAAATAATTTTGAATCTGGATAAGAGCTATGAAAACTTTACACTTGCTTACCAATGTGTAAAAAAGCATGATATGCTCAATCAGGTTATTTTTAAAGGATATGAGGAATATGAAGATACACAAAAGTACCTTGGCACTTATCTCGATTCTATTTTGTTTATGCCCATTGTGCGTTTGTATGAGGATAACAGTAGTAAAAAGGTAGAACAGTACACCCAAAACATGAAACCATTTGGTTTTGAGTTTACCATTGGATACGATACAACGAATATCAATTTAGATTTTAACAACTTACAAAAAAATGGCATTCATGTGTGGGTTAATTCATTAACTCCAAAACATTGTGCCGATTTCACCGATGATAAAGCATTTCATAAACCTGATTCAATTTATCACTGGTATATTAGAAATAATGTCAGCATAGTTCAAACTGACAGGCCAGCTTTATTATTGAAATACCTTAGGAAAAATAAACTTCACAAGTAGTAACTTCCTGAATAAAAAAAAATATATGACTAAGATAAATATTATCATTACGATACTGTTAAGTTTTCTATTTACTTCTACCGCCTATTCTAATCATGATATTGGCAGAGGTATCATATCAAAAAATACACTTGACAAGAAAATTGAGCTTTTAAAAAAACCAGATAAATATGTAATGGTTGCCGCCCATCGTGGCGATTGGCGTAATGCTCCGGAAAACTCTATCCAGGCTATAAAAAATTGTATAGAAATGGGGGTAGATATTGTAGAAATTGATGTACGCATGACAAAAGATTCTGTTCTGGTATTAATGCACGACAAGGAAATTGATAGAACAACAACTGGTGAAGGACTACTTGCCGAATGGACTTTAGATTCTCTCAAAACACTTAATCTCAGAAATGGAGCCAATCATCCCACTTATCATAAAATCCCAACCTTGCAAGATGCAATGGAAGTGGCAAAAGGGAAAATTCTGGTTAATCTCGATAAATGCTCAGAATATATAGACAAAGCCCATGAAGTACTTCTGAAAACAGGTACGCTAAACCAAGTAATTTTTAAGGGTAAAAAAGACATTGAAAGTGTCAGGAAACAGTATGGCAGTTTATTGGATCAGATTATTTATATGCCAATGATTCGGGAAACAACGCCTGATTTAGATAAACATGTGAATGATTTTATAGCAGAGTATCATCCTGTTGCTTTTGAAGTCATAATTAATACAGATAACTCCCAAATATTTGATGTCATCCGGGAAATAAAGGAAAATGATACCCGGGTTTGGATCAACACTTTATGGGAATCGCTTTGTGCAGGCCATACCGACGACCGTGCTGTATATGATCCGGATGGAGCTTGGGGATGGGTAATCGAAAATGGAGGAAATATTATCCAAACAGATAGGCCACAATTGTTAATCGAATATTTAAGAAAAAAAGGATTGCATGATTAATCTCCGGATGCTTTCATAAGTATAGTTGATTAAGATTCGTTGGGTTTGCCCGTTTTTAAAAATTAGCTCTGTTAGAAACGGGCAGACTTTCATTTAATAAAAAAAGATCATGATTCGAAAAATAGTAAACTTTTATACAGTATCTTCAGTCAAAGCCATACCAGTTAATGATCAATTGCTTTCGAAAACATACAAACGATTAAGATGGTCGGTATTTATATCAGCCACCATTGGGTACAGCCTGTTTTATGTATGCAGGCTGAGTTTAAGCGTTGTTAAAAAACCAATAGTCGATGCAGGATTTTTAAATGAATCGGAATTGGGAATGATTGGCTCTGCCCTGTTTTTCACCTATGCAGTAGGTAAATTGACCAATGGTTTTTTGGCCGACAGGAGCAACATACAACGTTTTATGGCAACCGGCTTGTTTTTAAGCGCACTGGTTAACCTGGCCCTGGGCTCTACCACCATGTTTATGGCCTTTGTGATGTTGTGGGGCTTCAATGGCTGGTTTCAATCCATGGGAGCCGCACCAAGTGTTGTATCCCTGTCGCGTTGGTTCAGCAACAAAGAACGGGGAACCTACTATGGCATATGGAGCGCCAGCCACAGTATAGGCAAAGCAATAACCTTTGTAGGCATTGCCTTTATCGTAAGCCTTTTTGGCTGGCAGTGGGGTTTTTACGCTGCCGGAATCTCCGGTTTGTCGGGTGCGGCCATGGTTTACCTGTTTCTTCACGACAGCCCCGAAAGCAAAGGGCTGCCATCCATTGCCGATTACAAAAACGACCATGCCGAAATATCCACGAAAAACAAATCGGTAGGAGCCGTTCAGAAAGAAGTCCTGAAAAATCCTTTTATCTGGATACTGGCCGTTTCAAGTGCGATGATGTACATCAGCCGCTATGCCATCGAAAGCTGGGGCATATTTTACCTCGAAGCACAAAAAGGATATACAAACATGGAGGCCAGTTCCATTATATCAGTCAGTGCGGTTAGCGGAATTGTAGGTACGGTGGTTGCCGGAATCATATCCGACAAGGTTTTTAAAAGCAGCCGGAACATACCCGCCCTGGTTGCAGGATTGCTGAATGTGCTTTCCATTTCGCTTTTTCTTTTTTATCCCGATGGTCATGTTTGGATGGATACCTTAAGTATGGTATTGTTTGGTTTTGCCATTGGAATACTCATCACATTTTTGGGCGGATTAATGGCCATTGACATTGCCTCAAAAAAGGCATCGGGCGCAGCACTGGGACTGGTTGGGATAGCCAGTTACACAGGAGCCGGATTACAGGATATTGTAAGTGGTTTTTTAATAGCCGATGGAAAATCAACAGTCGAAAATATTTCCACTTACGATTTTACCATAGCCAAATGGTTTTGGTTGGGTTCAGCCATCATTTCGGTAGTACTGGCATTGTTTGTTTGGAATGCAAGACGAAAAGATTAATAAGCTGAAATAGAGTAAAGATGGTATCCACTTAGGATACCGTCTTTTTTTATGTCCATAATTGATATACATTTGTGTTTTTAATGCGAACCAGGAATTGAAACAGAGAATGAATTGATGCTAATTTTTAAGATTTTATATGGTTGCTTATGATTTAGTCCGCTGAATACATTCCAACCCTTGATTCGCATGTTTTATATTAACCCGAATTATGTGTTAGAACTTTGCAATGAGATCTAAAAATACAACAATGTATAAAACTACTCTTACCGTTTTCCTGATTTTGATATTAGGCATTTTAAAGGCTCAGGAACAAAAATCTTCCTATTCAATATTTATTGAACCTGAATTGCATTTGGGGAAATTGGTTAGCAATTACAGCAATTTTCCCAAATCAGATTTTACAAAATCAATAAGTTTAAATATCGGTATTCAGGACAATAGAAGTATTAGTTCAAGTAAATTTTTCAATTCGCCTGTTACGGGTGTTAGTTTGCTTTACTCAGATCTGAATAATGATTCTTTACTAGGCCACAGTTTTCATATTTTACCCTTTATCATGTTTAAACCATTTGCAAGCAAACAAAACAAGTGGTGGTTGAAATTTGGTATAGGAGCAGGATATTTTACAAAAGCATACTCCGAAGAAATAAATAATTTGGCCATTGGCTCAAAAATAACATGGTCTTTTCAGGCTTATATGTATCGTGATTTATATCTCACAGAAAAATATGATTTGAGAATAGGAGCTGGATATCTTCACAGCTCGAACGGACATACAAAACTTCCCAATATGGGTTTAAATTCAGCTCAACTGTCTTTGGCCTGCAGGTGGAAATCAAAAACAATTCCCTCCCAAAAGAAGTATCAGATTTCAGCAGTTGACAGGAGTAATAAAAAACCATTATTTATAAACATTCGAACCGGATTGGGAGCACACGAATATGGTGGAAAAACCAAACCGATTGGAGGATCGAACAAGTTGGTGTATTCGCTGGCTGCCAGTGGAGGTATCTTTTTTAACCCTCATGTTAAGTTGAGATCCGGATTTACATATCGCTTTTATCAACATTACTACGATCGCTTAAAAACCCGAACAGATCTGAATTTGTCAGATTCTCCCCAATGGAATGCATCAAATATTTTCTTTCATGTAGGATGCGAATTTTTAATCGGACATTTTGGATTGGATATAGAAGGAGGTTTGAATTTGTTTAAACCATATTACAAACATTTCTATAAAGAATTTAATAATACAGATAAGTTCAAATATCAGTTAAAAAAGCATTTTGTGAGTAGAATGGGACTTAATTTTTACCTGATTAACACGAATAAAATGCCAAAAAATAATTTCTATGTAGGTGCTAATATCAATGCAAATTTCGGACAAGCCGATTTTAGTGAATTTAGCTTTGGGTATACCTATACCTTTCATTAACCCAAAATTGTTATTAGACTTCGTGATAATAACAATTTGATTTAAGATGCTATAAAACTGATGTAGAAAGATATCACTGTAAAAAAATAATATATACTTTTGCTCGCGTAATGGTTCTGTTTGCATATTCTTATGCAATAAGAGATTAAAAGGGAATGCAGTGAAAATCTGCAACAGTTCCCGCTGCTGTAAGTCTGGTTCCAAATAAGAGGAATCGAGGTTTTTATAAAACAGCCACTGACAGGCAACTGCCTGTTGGGAAGGCATAAAAATCAGGATAAGTCAGAAGACCTGCCATCACAGTAATTAAACATTTTGCTTCCGGGACAGAAGTTTGTGTTTAGAACTTATTGGTTTTAATGTTCTGAATTATTTTTGTCGTTTATTGGAATTGCAAAGTGAAGTTATTAATGTTTTAATATTTTACGATGCAAAGGATTTATTTTGTAGCGATAATGCTACTGATTTCAGTAACTTTCGCTAATGCACAGAATGCTGTGCTAAAAGGGGTAGTAACCCAAAAAAGCAACCAACAAGCAATGCCAGGTGCCAGTGTATATTTTTCCGGCACTACTACAGGAACAGCAACCAACAACAAGGGTGAATACAAGATTAAGAATTTAAAGCCTGGTGATTACGATTTGGTAGTTTCCTTTTCGGGATATAGCCGTCAAAAGCAGAAAATTACCCTTAAAGAAGGTGTTAATGTTCTAAATTTTGCAATGGTGGAATCCAAAAGTCAATTGGGAGAAATTGTTGTAACAGGAACAGGTACGCCTCACCATTTAAAAACAGCTCCAGTTCAAACAGAACTGATCAGTAAAAAAGCAATTGCAAATACGGGAGCATCAGATTTTAATGAGCTGATGATGAGTGTGAGTCCATCATTCGATTTTAATCCAGGAACTATGGGATCGTTTATGACCATTAATGGTTTGGGAAACGATTTTATTCTTGTACTTGTTGATGGCAAACGCATGTATGGAGATGTTGGTGGAAATACCGACCTAAACAGAATTAATCCTGATGATGTGGAACGAATTGAAGTTTTAAAAGGAGCAGCTTCATTACTTTACGGATCGGATGCCATTGCTGGTGTGGTAAATATCATTACCAGGAAATCGAAGCAGAAGATTAATATTTCTAATACGAGTCGTATTCGTGAGTACAGAACTTATCAACAAAGCAATACGATTGATCTTAATCTGGGTAAGTTTTCATGGAATGGAAATTTTAATCACAAAAGAAGTGATGGGTGGAAGTTAAGTCCTTTTGAAATCAAAAAAGGAAAATTGATTGAAACTGAAAAGAAAGCTCAAAATGAGTATAACGACTTTACTTTCGCTCAAACATTAAAATTTCGTGCTACCAAAAAATTGGAAGTGTATGCCGGAAATTCATTTTATAAAAAACATGTATTGAGGGATACTTCTGCAGAGGAATATGGATTTTACTATACTGATAACGTTTATGAAGCTGGAGCTAAATATTTAATTAATAAAAAGGATTACGTATCTCTTGATTACAATTATGACAGATATAGATATTATTACAGATACAATCAAGATTACAAAACTTTTACCAAAAGCGATAAAGAAATTCAGAATGATCAAAGAATGAGCAATTTTAGAATGAAGTACGTGAATACCATTTCTAAAAACAACACGCTTACTTTAGGAGCTGATTATCTGAAAGAGAAAATGGTTTCAGAAGATCGATTGGTAAATGGAAAGGCCGATGCCAAAACAATTGCTTTGTATGTGCAGGAAGAAATCAAATTGCTAGAAAGATTTCAGTTGGTAGCAGGAACTCGTTACGTAAAACACAATGAATTTGGTAGTGCATTCACTCCTAAAGTATCATTATTGTACAAACTAGATCATTTTAATTTAAGAGGAACTTATGGGTATGGTTTTAAAGCACCATCTTTAA
>JAOARS010000223.1 GCA_025210415.1 Marinifilum sp.
GGTATGGAGTTTGAGATATTTATCTCACCTTTGAGTATGAGAAATTATAAATTTCTTGCTACTCTTACCTCAGGTTATAAATCTGAAGCAGCCTTAAAATTTCCATTATTAATGCGAATCAAAGGTTGAAAATATAGTTTAAAAAACAATAGAAAGGTTTATTTAGGAATTCTTCCCTTTTAGAGCCTGTCCCGAGAATCGGGAGAAGATGGCGACAGCCAGAAGGGTGTATTTTTGATTATATTGTTCTTATTTCCCCTTTTCCCTATCGGGATTTTGTTCACAATAAACTCAATTCTCAATTGTGTTCACGAGCTCCGCTTTGCTACGGTTCCCTAGGAGGGAAAACTCAACTTGAAAAAGTAATAAAATTCATTATTGTCTAATCAATACAGTTATTTTAACCCTTAATTGGCATTATTAATTAATCGGTATGAAACCCTTGCGATGATTGGTTTTTATGTGCGATGAACGGGTAAATATTGCGCAGGAAGGCAAAATATTGCGTATGAATTGAAAAATACGACGCATGAACTGGAAAATATTGCGCATGAACCCTGTAAAGCTGCACAGGATTATATAATTACTTGCGATGGAGAGGCAAAACCCTAGTATGAAGAGTTCATTTTTGCAAAAAAATTATCCATACAATTTGTAGAGACGTAGCATCCTGCATCTCTACCATTGAAAACCCAAATGAAGAAAATCAAAAACAAAATAGCAAAATTAGAGGCAGCATAAAACAGGAAGTTATATAAGGCTTAATTCAACTTCAAAATGGTGTAAATCCATAATAAAAAAGAGATGGATTTGTTTAAAATCCTTTTTAAAACAGTGATTTAATGACTGATTGAATGATATTGGCTTTTTTTCGTACGATATGAGTATGTGATTTCTTTTTTCTACAAATAGATTTAAGCAATCGATTTCGAAACGATCAACATTTTAATTCTTCGTGATACAATCTGATCAATTATCTATCACGAAGTTTAAACAGCTATTTTATTCTAATCAATTTAATCGTGTAATCCATATTTGATTACAAGTTTAAAACCTAAATTAAAGACTGTTATGAAAAAAAGCATTATTCTCCTTGCATTCCTCTTATTATCAGGAATACAAGTGATTTATGCCCAGAGTCAAACTTATACGGGGATAGTTTCTTCGGCAGATGATGGTATCGGTATTCCGGGGGCTTCGGTAATTGTAAAAGGTACTACTGTAGGAACAACTACTGATATCGATGGGAAGTATTCGATAGATGTTCCCGAAAATGGAAAGGTTTTGGTGTTCTCCTTTGTTGGAATGGAAACTCAAGAGATTGAAATAGGCTCGCAAACAGTTATAAATGTTGTTTTGCAAACCAGTACAATTGGCTTGAACGAAGTGGTGGCTATTGGGTATGGTGTAACCAAAAAGAGTGATTTAACAGGATCTGTTTCGAGTGTTACTTCAAAAGATTTTGAAAAGCAGCCTATTACCCGCTTGGAAGATGCCCTTCAGGGACGTGCTTCAGGTGTTCAAATTACGAAAAATTCAGGTGCACCGGGTGCTGCTATAAAAATTCGTGTTCGAGGCACCAACTCAATTAATGGAGATAATAGTCCCTTAGTTGTAATTGATGGATTGATTGGGGGAGATTTAAAATCGTTAAATTCAAATGATATAGCGTCGATGGAAATCTTGAAAGATGCATCGGCAACTGCAATTTATGGTTCTCGTGGGGCAAATGGTGTCATATTGGTTAGCACCAAGAAAGGAGCTGGGAAAGCCAAAATCGACTTTGGTTATTTTGCCAGCATGTCTAGAGTTCCGGAAAAAATTGATGTATTGAGTGCTAATGAATTTTCAGAATTGTTTGATACCCCTGTTGTTGATGGAGGAACAGATTATCAGGATGAGTTTTTTAAGAATGCTTATGCTCATAATTACCAACTTGCTATCAGTGGTAAGGAAGGGAAAACAGGTTACTTTATTTCCGGTAATGTTGTTGATCAATCTGGAATTGTCATTAATACGGAGTACGATAAATATGCCTTGAGATCGAATCTTGATACTGAGATAAATGAAAAATTGAAGGTAGGGCTGAACACCTATGGTAGCTACGAAAAATCCTTAAATCTGTTTAATAATGGAGAAAGAACTTCAACTGACCTAAGAGGAGGTGTTACCTCTGTGTTAGGATGGGATCCTACCATCCCGATAAAAGGTGCCAATGGCTTATATAATTTGCAATCAAGCTTTGGTCAAACACTAATTAATCCAATTGCCGTTCAGCGCGAATCACAAATGGAAACAAGTACCTGGAAATTGAATGCAAATTTAAATCTGTCATATCAGATTTTGGATAACCTGAATTTTACAGTAATTAGCGGTGTAGTAAACACTAACAGGAAAGCTGAAAATTACAGAGGAATTCCAGCCGGAACAGTAGAAAGTATGCCTATTGGAAGTGGGGCACATGCGAATACTACTTTGCTGCAAAACAGTAATATTCTAACATGGAATAAAGAGTTGGGTGACCACAAGTTAAAGCTGACGGGTATTTACGAGATACAAAAATCAATATTTAAAAACCTTAACTCTAGTGGAGGTCGTTACCTATTCCCATATAATTATAATGCAATTAGTTTGGGAACTACACCAAGTGTTAAAGCAGGACTCAAAAAAAGTACAATTCAGTCCTGGATTGGACGTGGGGAATACAACTATAAAGATAAATTATATCTTACTGCTACCATACGTGCGGATGAATCATCCCGATTCAGAAAAGACGAAAGGCTAGGTATATTTCCATCAGCATCAGTAGCTTATCAGTTAGATGAAATTACAGATAATATTGAAATTCTGGACAGAATAAAATTACGTGCTGGTTATGGCGAAACAGGAAATCAGAATATAGATCCGTACCTAACATACGATTGGTTCGTTCTGGGCGAAAATTATCCTATTAACGGTGCAAATGAAGATGTTGGTTTTCAGTTGGGAAATATTGGAAATTCTGATTTAACTTGGGAAACAACCAAACAAAGTAATGTTGGAGTAGATTTTATGTTTCTGGCAGGGCGCTTAACCTTTAGTTTCGATGCCTACTGGAAAAACACCACCGATCTGTTGTTAGATGTGCCTATGCCGGGTTATGAAGGTAGTGGAACCATTAAAAAGAATGTGGGCGAAGTATCTAACAAAGGCTTTGATTTTGCAATTAGTGGAACCATTTTCTCATCTCAAAAGTTAAACTGGCAGACATCATTTAATTTTACTCACAACAAAAATAAGGTGGAGAGTTTAAACGATGGACAAAAACAAATTATCAGTAACAAGTTTACAAATGTTGCAGGAGGAGGATATAGCTTGTTGCGAGTAGGCGACCCGATGGGACAAATTTATGGAGCTACATTTTTAGGCACCTATAAAACCGATGATGCCGTTAAAAAACCAGGAGAAGCCAAGTATTTACTTAATGATGCCGGCGAAGTAGCTTTTGGTGTTATTGGCAACGGAACACCAACTACTACGTGGGGATTTAATAATACCCTTACTTATGGTGCTTTTGATTTCAATGTTTTGATTAGAGGATCGCACGGGAATGAAATTTTAAATGCCACCCGTGGATTAATTTCTATGGGAGGAGGTAGTATGAACAACCCTACCTATGGCGAATACAGAAATAGATGGACACCTGAAAATCAAACCGAAATTCCGGTGAAAGGAAATAACATTGTTAACTCAACAAGATATATCGAAGATGGTAGCTTTGTTAAATTGAGTAACCTATCTTTAGGTTATACAACAACAAAAATTAAAGGAATTAAATCGCTTAGAATTTATGCTAGTGCGCAAAATTTATTGACAATAAGCGATTACAAAGGTTACGATCCTGAAGCAAGCTCCTCTACCTCTGATAACGATCAGAGTTCGTCAATAGATTTGGGAGCATTTCCGAATCCACAAACTTTTACTTTTGGTGTGAACCTTGGATTTTAAATTTGTAAATTTTAATATTATGAAATTAGATATCAATAGAAAGATGAAAGCGTTTATAGCAATGGTGATGGGTGGTACAATATTGCTTACATCATGCGTTGATCTGGACGAAGATTTGAAAGAGGCAAAACTAGATCCTTCATTAACCTTGAATTCCGCGGAGGCTATGGAAGCTTCTATGGTAGGCTCGTACCGTGCCTTAACGGTAGCGGCAACCTGGGCACAGTTTTGGCTCAATTCATATGGGGGTGATGATGTTACAACCCATAGCGGAAAAAACAAAATAGCAATGCGTGAAGCTGATTTAAGAAAGCTGACTAGTATTTCTGAAAGAATTCATACAGCATATGAAGAACCATTTAAGGTTATTAAAGGGGTAAATCACATTATTGCCAACCCGCTAAAAATTGAAGAAGATCAAATAAAGATTGACAGGTTGATGGGAGAAGCCTATTTTTTGAGAGCGTTTTCGTATTTTCATTTAACACGAACCTTTGGTAAAGTACCTTTGAAGTTAAATACCAAATTTGGAGAAAAACTACAATTAGCTGAAATCAAGGATATTTATATCCAGATTGAGAAAGACTTTAAAATGGCAGTATCCTTGTTGCCTGATAAGTATCCTGGTGTTCCAGCCGCTATCAGGCCTAACAAAGGGTCAGCAAAAGCTTTTCTGGCAAAATTGTATTTACATTGGGCAGGTTGGCCATTAAAAGACAATTCTAAATATGCTTTGGCTGCATCAACAGCAAAAGAAGTTATTGATAAAGCTGCCGACCATGGCTTTGCTTTGGTTGATGATATGGGTACGCTTTGGTCTGTAGCAGACGAAAACAGATTTAACTCAGAAATTGTGTTTGGTATTGGGCATTATCCTGATTTAAGTAATAAGTATGCGAACAGACATTCAGGAAGATTGGGATATCCTGGATCAGATGCAAAAGGCTGGGCAGAAATTTTTGCAGAAATTGCCTTTTTTGAAGATTTCCCTGCCGGAGCAAGAAAAGATGCTACGTACAGAACAGAACTTGTATTTGAAGGAGTTACAAAACACTGGACTGAATTTAAAGACGAAGCTCACCCTATGTTCTTAAAAGTAACCGGTTATCAGTCGGAAATAAAAACAAATAACTCTGTAACCGCAATGACTACTTATTTTATGCGTTATGCAGATTTATTGCTGCTTTATGCTGAAGCAGAAGGACGCTCAGGAGGAAATGCAGCTGATGCCTGGGAAGCTTTAAACAAAGTAAGAAGGCGTGCTTATAAGGACGATGCCGGATATACTGATATCGTATCGGGCGATTTGGCAGAATTGGCTTACACCGAGAGAAAATGGGAACTTGCCGGCGAATTTAAAAGATGGGATGACCTGGTAAGAATGGAAAGAGTAGAAAGTGCCTTGGCCAATCGTTCCGACCAGGAATTGGTTAAGGGTGGATTTGGCGATTTGTCAACAGCAAACTACTTTGTACCTATTCCTGCAAGTGAATTGGATAAAGCTCCTTGGTTGAAAGATTAATATCGTTTTTAAGTAGAAATAATAATTGAGATTTACCTCGTGAGAATTGCTCCTAAGAGCTATTCTCACGGGGCTTTTTTTGCCTCTTAATTTGCTTGTGCCATTAAAATTTCAAAACAATTGTATCGAGATGTGAAAGTTTAAATCAGAAATGGCATTATACCAAACCCGACAATAAATGGGCTATAAAAACAGCTTCTTTTGCCCTTATTCTTCGTTAAAAAAGATGCGACGTAGAACAACTATGCCTTACTTTTTTGCCTTGAATAAGAATCAAAATAATCTATTTTTTATTTTAGCCCGTTTATTATCGCATTTGGCATTAAACGCAGATATGTATTTAATCGAATTTAAGTTAATACCTCTTGAATTATTCTAAATAATGGTTGAAGAGATTGTGAATGACTACATCCACAATTGTACAATTTTGTGCTGTAATTGTGCGATTTTACCGAGTCTAACAATTTAAGATGAGGTGTTTGAATAATTTTGGATGTTTTCTGAATAAAAATGCACATGAACGATAATAGAGAGGAATATATTTACGCAGTCGTTTTCGGAGTAATGTTGTTAAATCTGAAAACTAAAATCTAATATCTAACATAGAATCAATGAACTATTCAAACAATTGTAAAAACAAATGGCATTTTGGGACCAAGTGGATGGCAATAATGGTTGCCTTTTTTTCAATTGTTTCTTTTTCTTGCGATGATGAAAAAGAAACAAATGATATTGCTTTGGCTCCTGATGGATTACGTTATGCTACAGTAACGGAAGTATATGAAGGGAAAAGTATGGAATCTGCCAAACCGGTAGTTTTTTCCGACTCTCAACCAATTTTCGAAATTGTAAAAGGATCTGCCGAAGATGGTGGTACTTATATTGAGGATACATTTACCATTAAAGATTCTA
>JAOARS010000224.1 GCA_025210415.1 Marinifilum sp.
AAGAATCTTTAAGTTTGTCTTCCAGTGCTTTATGAAGTTCGGGTGTAACTAAGGATGCAGGCTTACCCCGGACTGGTTCACGGATATATTTTTCAAAACCTTCATCCGTATATTTTTTTAACCAACGTCTTAGTGTCGAATAGCCAATGCATAAATGAAGTGCCAGGTCTTCCTGTTTTTGGAAGTTGCCTTCTTTAAAAAGAATCAGTGCTTTTATTCTTAGTTTGGTTCGCAAGTCCTTTGTTTTTCGGTAAGCGCAAAACAGCTCACTTTCTGTTTCCCTTATCTGTATTCTCGATGTATATGACATGTGGTAAAGATAATAATTATAACGCTCATAACACAGTTAATTTGGTATTATATATGCAAATCAAGCGTTGAATTCTTTTTTAGAACAATTATTAATGCCATGCCTAAAGCACCAGGCTTTATTTACTGTACTTTTCTACTAAAATCTCGTTTCTCCGAGGCTTATGCCGCTTTACTTAACTTACCAATTGCCTCAGTTAAATTTGTCGTTTTTTTTACTATTAAAACGCAGATGATCATGATGATTTGGAAACAGAAAGCTTTCAGCGACTTTGAATGTATTCAACAAACTCAACCATAACCAATCATATAAAATCTTAAAAATCAGCGTCAATTCATTCTCTGTTTCAACCCTTGATTCGCATTTGTTATAAATCATTAATTCTTGCACGTTTCTTCGATGGAGAATTCTACCTGTTACAAAATGCATTAATTGTTTTGTATTGCCAAAATTACAATATCACTTTAACAATCATTTATACGAATTACCGACACTTGTATACAAATTACTGATTGTAATGAACAGATAGAGAATGAGTATAAAAAAAGAATTCGTTGGGGGGAGTTCCAAGCTATTAAAATACTTTACAAGTTACATTATTTTATTGATTAAGTTGATTGATTTATTGTATAGCTTTCCGTAAAGTAATAAAATTAGGAAGGTCTAAAGTTATGTTTCTACTCGTTTTTTGTAGGTATTGTTGATGTTTATTTTTAATGAGTTCTGTTATTTTACTAGCTGACTAAATGTTTGAATTAAAGGGTGATTTTTATTAGTGATTTATACAGAAAAGATAATTTTGATTGGGATGCTTAATGTATGTATCTTCTTTTATTTGATTTTTATTTTTGTTTTGTTTTATAGAAATACTGCATTTTAAATGAAGAAAAAGAAACAAAATTGAACCGCTTTCGTAAATCGGTACTAATGGTTTACACTTTTAATGTGAATGCCCAAAAACGATACTATTTAAATTCACTTTTGCTCTTTGACAGGAGCACATTAAATTTACTTATGAAGAAAATTCTAGTTGTAGACGACAAACCTTCGATGAGCCAATTAATGGTTCGATTTTTACAAACTTCTTTCGAAGTAACAACAAAAGATGATGGGTTACAGGCAATTTCATGGTTGCAGTCCGGTAATATTCCCGATATTATTCTAACCGATCTTCAAATGCCTAACATGGATGGTATTGAATTAATTAAGCGTATTAAAGAAAGTGGATATTTTAATGATATTCCAATTATTGTTCTTAGTAGCCAGGAAAGTAGTAATACTCGTGTTGAGTGTTTAAAGCTTGGGGCAGAGGATTATATTATGAAGCCATTTAATCCTGAAGAATTAATGATAAGAATAGAACGTTTGATTAAATAACTATGCCATGAATACTGCAAACAGACAAATGAAACTGATGTATATTGGTTCAGACGAGTCCGTTCTGTCTGATTTTAAGAGGTTGAATGGAAAAGTTAAGCTTGTGCATCATAGCAATCCATTGCAAGCATCGGAGTGGATTGAGAAAAATGAAGGAGTAGATGGAGTAATTAGTGAATTTGAATTGCCTGGAAGGAATGGTTTGGATTTTCATACCGTGTTTGTTGAAAAGTACGATCAAGACAAATCTACACCTTATTTATTACTCGTAGAGAAGAAACAAGCAGAGATTATTAAACGGGCAATTGATCAGAAAATTAGTGATGTGTATGCGAAACCTGTTGATGCAGAAACAATATTGAACAGGATTAATTTTTTAAAAGTATTGCAAGTTCACATGAGGTTTAACAAACCTCAGGATAACAAGAATATTAAAATTTATACAACACCATTTTTTAAAAGATGTTTTGATGTTGTTTTTGCAAGTTTTGCATTAATAACCCTGTCTCCTTTACTATTACTTTTTATCGTGGCAATTCGCTTGGAATCGAAGGGTAAGGTGTATTACATCTCGAAAAGAGTTGGAACCGGTTACAGAATATTTAATTTCTTAAAATTAAGATCGATGTATCCTGATGCCGATAAAAGATTAAAAGAGTTGGCGCATTTGAACCAATATCAAACAGAGGAAGCAGAAGAGGATCTAGCAGAAGTTATAAAGAATGATGTTGTTGGCGAAGGATCAACAATACTATTTGGCGATGAAGAGGAAGTAGAAGAATTAACTCATATTCAGCGTCGGAAACAAAAACAGGATAAAGCATTTGTGAAACTCGAAAATGATCCGAGAATCACGAAAGTGGGACATATTATTCGAAAATTAAGTATTGACGAATTGCCACAGCTAATTAATGTGATTAGGGGAGATATGTCGATTGTTGGAAACAGGCCATTGCCATTGTACGAGGCCGAAATGCTTACAACAGACGAATGGACAAACCGATTTAACGGCCCTGCCGGAATTACTGGTTTATGGCAAGTCGAAGCGCGTGGAAAGACTTCAAAAATGTCGCCCGAAGAAAGAAAAGGCCTCGACAATACGTATGTAGAAATTGCCAATAGCAAATATTCATTTTGGAAAGACATGTGGATTATTTTAAGAACAATTCCAGCTGTATTTCAAAAAGAGAACGTATAAATTTTGCCTATGAATCTCACAAAACTCTTACTCACTTGTATTTTCGTTGGTTTTTCATTTGCAAATGCTCAAAATAACGAGCAGGTAGTAGCTAAAGTAATGGAAGGAGAATTAATTGCCGATTTGTTACTTCCGCTTGGTGCAATGCAGCAAATGGCCATTGAAAATTCTCCTTTGCTTAAATACCACAATTCACAAGTTTTAATTAGCGAATTAAGAATTCAGGCCGAAAAACGCGACTGGATGAATTCACTTGATTTTGAAGCAAGTGCCAGATATGGTTTGTTCGATAACTTAATTATTTCGGAAGATTTAAATACCGATGCATCGGCCTCTACAACCGAGCAAACCAGGTACAGTGTTGGCCTGTCACTTAAAATTCCACTAAGTAAAATTATCGACAGAACCAATTTGAAACAAGCAAAGGCTGAATTTGATAAATACAGATTTCAACAACAAAGTAATGAACGAGAATTGCGACA
>JAOARS010000225.1 GCA_025210415.1 Marinifilum sp.
ATCTGGGAAGTGAACAGCCATGAAGTAGTTGTACTCCTCATCACCTGTGTGGTTTGGATTCTTAGCAGCAAACTCATCACCAATACGAGCAGCAGCAGCTGTTCTATGGTGACCATCAGCTACGTAAGTTGCAGGAACTTTAGTTGCGAACAACTCTTCCAACTCTTTGTTGGTAGCTGCATCGTTTACTGGCCAGAAATGGTGACCGAAACCATCTTCTGCAACGAAATCGTAAGTAGCGTCTTCGTTTTTAACGATGTTTTCTACGATAGCATCGATTTCAGGTACAGCTTTATACGAGAAGAATACTGGCTCTAAGTTAGCCTTAGTGTAACGAGTTAAGATCATACGATCTTCCTCTTTGTCCGGACGAGTTAACTCGTGTTTTTTAATTACACCTGTTTTGTAATCTTCACAAGCAGCGTTAGCAACGATACCGTACTGAGTACGTCCGTCCATTGTTTGAGCGTAGATGTAGAATTTAGCTTCTTCATCTTGCTTCAACCAACCTTTTTCTTGCCACAAATTAAAGTTTGAAACTGATTTTTCATACACTTCTTCAGAGTGAACATCAGTTCCTGCAGGACAATCAATCTCTGCTCTTGTAATGTGTAATAAAGAACAATCTTTACCTTCAGCCATTTGAGCAGCCTCTTCTGAATTCATTACGTCGTATGGAAGACATGCTAAATCTTTAGCGATATCTTGAGTAGGGCGCAAGCCTCTGAATGGTTTTACTATAGCCATCGTTTGTTATTTTGTGTGTTTGTTATTTCGTTATTTTGTATATTCTGGTGAATGAGTGATTTTGTGAATTTGTAATTTTGTTATTTAGTATCAAGTTTTCTCTCCAAATATTTTTTATAACCCGAAGCCATTTTAGACAAATCAGTCAATATTTTTCGAATCTCACTATACTGATTTCGATCAATATAATTTTGTTGCAATGCTATTTCAGAACACACCAAACATTCACGAATCGAGCCTTTTGATGTTTTTAGATATTTTAAAGACAATGGAATCGTTTCTCCATATCCCTCTCCAATATTTAATGCAACAGAATTTGCAGCTCTTCTATATTGATTTGTTAATCCAAATTTTTCATCATTAGGGAATTTTTTGGTTTGATTATAAACCATTTTTATCATTTCCAATGATTTCTGATAAAGATCTAATTTTTCAAAGTCAAACATTAAAGAACTAATATTTCCAATATTACAAATTCACTAAATCACAAAATCACGATCTAGTTTACTTTAAAAGTAGTATCTCCTTTTTCGATACAGTTCACAATTTGATTTGCTCCGGCAATACCAGCATTGATATTTGCTTCAGCAGTTTGTGCACCCATCTTTTTAGGTGTAAAGAAGAAGCGGCCATCAAATTTAGCAGCAATTTCATCTTTACAATCAGGAGCGATATCAGAAATATAAGCGAAATCTTTGCGATCATCCATCAATTTCATCAATCCTTCTTCATCAATAACCTCTTTACGAGCCGTGTTTACCAAGATTCCCCCTTCTGGCATCTTGTTCAACAAGTCGTAATTAATTGATTTTTTAGTCTTGTCGTTAGCAGGAATATGCAAAGAAATGTAGTTACAAGTGCTATACAATTCTTCTACAGATTCTACCACTTTCACGCCATCAGCTTCAATTGCATCTTTTGCTACAAATGGATCGAAAGCAAGAACTTCCATTCCAAAGCCTTTAGCAATTTCGCCAACGTAACGACCTACGTTACCATAAGCATGGATACCAATTTTCTTACCTCTAAGCTCAACACCAGCTTTTCCGTTGTAACCATTTCTTGCCAGGAATACCATCATTCCCAACACCAACTCAGCAACAGCGTTTGAATTCTGTCCCGGAGTGTTCATCGCTACAATTCCTTTTTCAGTACAAGCTTCAAGGTCGATATTATCGTATCCGGCACCTGCACGAACGATAACCTTTAGATTTTTAGCAGCTTCAACAACTTCACGTGTTGCTTTATCACTTCGGATAATCATCGCATCCACGTCAGCTACTGCAGCTAATAGATCAGCCTTATCAGTATAAGATTCCAACAAAGCCAACTCATAACCTGCGCCTTCCACAACTTCTCTGATACCATTAACGGCGGCAGGAGCAAAAGGCTTTTCGGTTGCAATTAATACTTTTGTCATTTTATTTGAAATTTTTAATTAAAAAAATAAAATGTCATTGCCAGCCAAATCGAAGTAATTCCAGCTATTAGCTTAAAATTACTTTAGTCGTTCCTCATGCATCTGAATGACGAAAAGCAGGATTTCAGCAATCTTCAATCCTGCTATTCAAGAATATATTATTTTACGTGCATTGCTTCAAACTCCTTCATGCAGTCAACAAGAGCCTGTACACTTGCTTTTGGTAAAGCATTGTATGTAGAAGCACGGAAACCACCAACTGAACGGTGACCTTTAATTCCTGACATGCCTTTAGAAGTAGCGAATTCGAAGAAGTCTTTTTCAAGTTCTTTGTACTCATCAGTCATTACAAAACAGATGTTCATTAATGAACGATCTTCTTTGTTTACAACAGTACCTTTGAACATTGGGTTACGATCGATTTCATCGTAAAGAACTGCAGCTTTTTCTTCGTTCATTTTTTGCATTACTGCAACACCACCTTGCTCTTTGATCCATTTCAAAGTTTGAAGAGCAGCAAATACTGGAACTACAGGAGGAGTGTTGAACATAGATTCTTTCTCAATGTGAGTTCTGTAATCTAACATTGTAGGAATCTGACGGTCAACTTTACCTAAAAGTTCATCTTTCACAATCACAAAAGTAACACCTGCAGGAGCAAGATTTTTTTGAGCTCCACCATAAATCAATGCATATTTAGATACATCAACCGGACGAGAGAAGATATCTGATGACATATCAGCTACCAAAGGAACATTTACATCCATGTCCTCTTTAATCTCAGTACCATAAATGGTATTGTTAGTTGTAATGTGGAAATAATCTGCATCAGCAGGAATTTCATAACCTTTTGGAATGAAATTGTAAACTGCATCTTTAGAAGAAGCAACCTCAACTACTTCACCAAATAATTTAGCCTCTTTCTGAGCTTTGTTAGCCCAAGCACCTGTGTTTAGGTAAGCAGCTTTTTTTCCCATTAAGTTGTAAGGAATCATGCAGAACTGAGTTGATGCACCACCACCAACAAACACTACTGAATATCCCTCAGGAATGTTCAATAATTCTTTGAACAATGCGATAGCTTCATCCATTACTGCTACGAACTCTTTGCTACGGTGAGAAACTTCCATAACAGAAAGTCCTGTACCAGCAAAATTTTTGATAGCTTCAGCAGTTTTTTCTACTGTAAAATCTGGTAGGATTGAAGGGCCTGCAGAAAAGTTGTGTACTTTCATTTTTTCAAACGTTTTAAATTTTTGTATTATTCCATATCCTGAGGCAAATTTGCAAATAAAAATTTATTTAGAAATGATTTTAGTTCTTAATTTCTATGTTTTTCAACAAAAAAATAACCATTTCCACTCCCTACATATAGATTAATATTTACAGTCTGAAAAACAACAATTTAACCCACAGAAAATATTTAAACTCTCTTCTCATTTGAATCAACTTATAGCCAATATTTCCATTTCTGTGATACAATCTCAAGCTACAACATGAGATTTATCATTCAAACAAAGCTCAAAAACAGTCAGATTTAACTCTTCAGTCGCTCAAAAGAGAAAAACAAATGTACAAATTTATGTTATAATTCTCTTTCTTATTTGGCACAAAAAAAGCAGATACTTTTAAAAGTACCTGCTTAAAATATTTTAATAACAATCACTATCCTTTATAGAAAGGGATCTTAACAATTTTTGCTTTCAAGGCTTTTTTACGAACACGGATAAAAATTTCGGTATCGGCTTTGTAAAATCCTTCTTTTACATATCCCATACCAATTGCTTTATCAACCATTGGAGCCATAGTACCAGAAGTTACTTCTCCAATTTCATTTCCTTCAGCATCTTCAATTTTGTATCCCTGACGAGGAATCCCTCTGTCAATCATTTCGAAACCTTTTAGTCTGCGCTTAGGCTTTTCTTCTTTCTGTTTTTCGAAGAAATCACGATCGATAAAATCATTTCCTTCAACAAATTTGGTAATCCAACCCAAACCAGCTTCAATTGGTGTGTGATTGTCATCGATATCATTTCCATACAAACAGAAACCTACTTCAAGTCTTAAAGTATCGCGGGCAGCCAGACCAATAGGCTGAAGACCAAATTCTTTTCCTGCTTCCATTACAGCATTCCAAAGTTTTTCACCATCTTCATTTGCCACATAAATTTCGCATCCACCAGATCCAGTATAACCAGTTGTAGAGAAAATTGCATTTTCGATTCCTGCAACAGTAGCTTTTTTGAATGTGTAGTATTCCATATCTTCAACAGGAACATCAACAATTTTTTGCATTGCTTTAAGAGCCAATGGTCCTTGAACTGCAAGCTGGCAAATTTCATCAGAAGCATTGTACAACTCCTTGCCTACTTCCAATCCCATTTCTTCGGCATTTTTACAACACCAGTTCCAGTCTTTTTCGATATTTGCAGCATTAACTACCAAAAGATAGGTTTCTTCGTCAATTCTGTATACCAACAAATCATCTACAATCCCACCTTCTCCATTAGGGAAACAGCTGTATTGAACTTTACCATCAGATAAAGCTGCAACATCATTGGTTGTTAGTTTTTGAACAAAACTAAAAGCTTTAGGGCCTTTAACCCAAAATTCTCCCATGTGTGATACATCGAAAACACCTAATTTTTCACGAACACAAACGTGCTCATCTTTTACTCCGGTGTACTCTATTGGCATGCTATAGCCTGCAAATGGTGCCATTTTTGCACCTAGTTCTTCATGAAAACTAGTGAAAGCTGTTCTTTTCATTGTATTTTGTATTTAGGGCAGTCGGTACTAATTTTTTTAGTTTATCGAATACCTAAGAAAAATTGTGAATTATGTATGTGTTATTGTTAGTGCAAATGTAGAAAATTTTCTTAGATAACAACCGAATCCTTACATTACTTTACACCCCCTGTTTTCTTTGCAATTCCTAATCGGTATCCTCCTTTAAAAATAACAACAAAAGCATCATGAACTCCGCACGAATTGCGATATTTAGCAGCCTCTTCGAAAGTTTCAAACTTTCCAATGGTATACTTATGCCAACCTTCTACAAACAAGTGTTCTATAACATCCCCTCCGTTGTATCTTTTAAACAAATCTTTGGGTCCCATTTCTTTTTTGCAGGCAGCAATTTGTACTCTGTATACAAAATCTTCCTGCACCAATTCTTGTTTCATCTTTACCTCTTCAATAGCAGCAGGTTTCTCTTTTACTGGTATTTGGGGGATATAAACAGGCACAGTCTTAACAGGAATATTTAGTTTGTTATTTTCTATTTCATTTGGCACTTTGGCAATTATTGGTTGTTCTGCAACTACAAGTGGTTCTTCAACTTTCTTAATCAATTCAGTCTGAGTGTATATATCAAATCCTCCTATTCCTCCCGATCTTTCCGAAGCAAAATAAAATCTACCAGTTTCATCTTCAAAATAAGTAATATCATTATCAGTGCTATTTACTGGAAATCCCATATTTTCAGGTCTTCCCCATTCTCCTGATTCATTTCTCTCACATTTAAAAATATCGTATCCTCCAATGGTGTTGTGTCCTTTTGAACTAAAGTACAATTCATTTCCATCTTTTGTTACAAAAACATCACTCTCATCAAATTCTGTATTGATGTCACCTCCAAGGTTCACTGGTTTCGACCACTTTCCTCTCTCGTCTTTGGTACAATAGTAAATATCGCAATTACCAAATCCACCTTTTCTATCACTCACAAAATACACTTCGCTTTCATTCAGGCAAAAACAAACAGAGCTTTCTCTTGACTTGCTTTCGTTAATAAATTTTGCAGCTTTACTTTTCACCCATTTGTTTTTTGCAGTTTTTGAGTAAAAAATATCGCCATTACCTTCCGATCCACAATAAATCAGTTGATTATTGCCAGCAATAGTCATTAATGCAACATTAGATTTATTTGGTGTATTTATTAGAACCTTGTTCAGGTTCCCCACAGAATCTTGTTTAAAAACTTTCTCGAAAAATTTTTGATCTTCTGACCTTGAACTTTTTTCATCACCTCTGCGCGAACTAAAATAAAAAGTATTGGCTATAAAAACCGGATTGAACTCATCGTATGCGGAATTAACATTACCATCAAATAATTCAATTTCAAAATTTGAACTATCGTTAATTAATTTCTTTCCACTTTTACATTCGGCAATATGTTTCTCACTTATGGCAATTAATTCTTTTTTGTCTTTGTACTTGTTTTGTCCTATTAATTCAATATTGATCTTGTATTGCAGAGTTGCCTCATCAAATTCATTTCTATACTGATGTGCCATTCCAATCAGAAAATGAATATCCTCACTAATATCAGCATTCAAATTTTGAGCTGATTTTAAATATTGCAATGCTTCATTTCTTGGTCCGGATACCAAATAACAAATTCCCAAATTGTAATTAAGCTCAGCATTTTCGTCATTCGACTGATGTGCTTCAAGTAACAAAGGAATAGCCTGATGTACAAAACCTTCATCTTTTTGATACATTTCAATGGCAGTAAGAATTTTCTTGTAATCAAGTTTTCTTTCTTTAACTCCATCAACATAGTCGGACTTCTTTACATCCAATAAATCCTGAGCTTGTAAAACTGGTAAATAAGCAAATAAAAAAATAAACAGAGTGGTAAATTTCCAATTCATAGAGACTAGTAGTTTGTTAGCAATTCGTTTTCTTTAATTAAGGAGGATACATCCAGATTTAATATACACTAATACTGATAATAATGCAAAATGTTTCCTTTATAGGTTAAACTTTCGTAAAACATTCATTAAATCAAAGAACTTTACGTTTTTACTGATTACTAATACAGATAGGTAATTTGAAAATAAATTAGTATCATTGCAATATTATATGAAGTAAAAACCATACAGATTTACAGGTGTTTCAAAAAGCATACTTGTTAATTTGTAAATATTATTTTATCCTGCATAATGACTCAAGGAGAACAACTCACCAATTTGTCCTATTTAAAGGAAATGTCAGGAAATGACAACAGCATTATTGAAGAAATGATCGAAATATTTATCGAGCAAATTCCTGAATTTACAGAAGATGTTTCTACTTATTTCGAAACTCAGAATTGGGAAGGGTTGGGAGCTGTTGCCCACAAAGCAAAATCATCTGTTCGCACCATGGGAATGGATCATGTTGGAGATTGTTTAGAACAATTAGAGCATTTTTCAAAAGGAAATCTTAAATTTGAATTACAGATAAAAAAGGAAAAAGGATTTGAATTAAGTCCTAAAGATGAAAAGAATTGGAATAATGTGATGCACGAAACGACTAATGATTTGGATATGAAACACATTCCGGACTTGGTTGAATGTTTTCTTTCAAAATGCCCATTAGCCGTAGATGAACTTAAATCAACTCTTAAACAACTTTAAACCATATCATAAGCTATGAATATTGAAACCAAAAACGTTGATTCCATTACAATAATGAAACTTTGTGAAACAAATCGTTTGTACGCTTTAAACGCAGGTATAGCAAAAGATAAAATGAACGAAGTATTAACACAGCCACAATCAAGATTGGTTGTTGACTTTGAAGATATTAGTTTTATTGACAGTTCAGGTTTTGGAGCACTTCTATCTGCGCTTAAAACCTCAAAAGAGCATCAAAGCAAAATCAAACTTTGCAATATCAATAAGGATGTGATGGAATTAATAGAATTAATGCAATTGGATTCTATTTTTGAAATTTTACAGGATCCTACCGCCTGTGTAAACAGCTTCTCGGCAGAATAATTTAGCCAATATGGCCAAGGCCTCACCGCACATACTCGTTGTAGATGATGATGTTGTTGTACTTAAGTTTATTGAGTTTACATTAAGAGGCTTAAACTATGAGACAACATTGGCACGAAATGGTATTGAGGCCATTGATAAAGCCAAAACGGAGCATTTCGACCTTATTATTTCAGATTTGTACATGCCATTGATGGATGGCAATGAATTGGTGCGTCATTTTAGGAATACTCCCGAGTATAAGCATACTCCTTTTATTTTTTTATCAGGTAATAACGAAGAGGAAACTTGGATTAAAAATCTGAATGATGGTGCTGATGATTTTATCACAAAGCCAATCAAACAAAAGGTATTTGTTTCTAAAATTAACTCGCACCTAAAAAAAGCATTTCTTCGTAAAGAAATAATTTCAGGAAAAGAAAAATCGGACATTAGTTACGACAAAGGCACAATTATTTATTGTGCCAACAGAACCAAACCTTTTCCTATTCCTCGAAAACTGGTTAAAACCAATATTAAGGTTGTTTATACCGATTCGGATTTTTTTATGGCACTGCAAGGTGCCAACAATTGGGGAATTATTATTGATGATGCTGCAGTTTGGGCAATGTCAATTCTTGAGAAAATTATCGAAATCACTTCTTCGCATGTTCCTGTAAGTTTGTTAATTTCAGATCCTGATAATGCTGAAATGATGGAACAATTTCTAAAGTTAAAAATCAGTACTTTTCTCTACAAACAACTGAATTCAAAACTCATCGTCCATCAAATTAACTCGAATATTCAGAGAGAACACGAACTTAAAAACAAATACCTAAATGCTTTAAATACTGCTGCAAAACGATCGCCAATTCGTTTTGAAAATGAGTTTAAGGATGAGATTAATGATTTTCAGATAAACATTTTACATGAACCATACGATAAACTGCCTGGTGGCGATTATTACGAAGTAATTAATGTGGATGAAAATCGAAAAATTCTTGTTCTTGGAGATGTAATGGGAAAAAAATGGGACGCCTGGTTCTTTGTTCCAGCCTATATTGCATACATTAGAAGTACAATCAATTTTTTTCTGAATCGACAGGAATTTGATTTTGTTGAATCTCCGGGGAAATTTTTGGACATTATCAACCAGTATATTTTTAAAGACATGCAACTTACCGAGGTATTTACTACCCTAAGTGTGATCTCGATTTGTACAAAACAAAACAAAATTAGTGTTGCATCGGCTGGTGCATTACGTCCTTATTACTACAACAAAGTAGAAGATACCATTTCTCAACTAAATATTGTAGGAACTCTTCTTGGAGTAATTAAAAGTACAAAATACCAAAGTTTGGTTCATGATTTTAACAAGGGCGACAAAGTATTATTTTATACTGATGGTTACACTGAGGCCGTTAATGATAAGAACAACGAAATGATTGGTGACGATGCTTTATTTCATTCTTTAAACAAATTCAAATCAACCGAAAAGCTTGAACCAAGTACTATTGAAGAAGAACTTACCAAAGCTTACAATGTGTCTAAATTCGATGATGACAGAACACTTCTTTTGGTTCAAAGAAATTAGATTTGTCATATTGAATTTCGACTTTTTTTAGCACATTTGCCCTAAATATTTAAAAAGGGGAAATACCGATTAGTTGCTAAAACTACTCACTTATTTCGTTACACTCATAACTGAGTGTTAGCAATCTATCGGCATTATACCCATGAGTAAATTAATAACCTGAATTCGATTAAAAATATGTATCACAGAACATCAGATTTATTTAAGGTTTGCTTTAAAAACCCTGAAAGAATATCGGGATATTTTGAAGTGTTTTTAATGTGAAGATTGGATGAAGATGATTTTTTCAAAGAATTTGCCTGCTTTTGGCATAAATTTTCTCAAATTCCCTCGAAATATCCCGATATTCCTTCGAAAATTTGAGAATTTTTCTACTCAAAATCACTGCAAACTGTGACAATATTTTTAATCGAAATCAGGTTATTAGAAAGGATATACTTGCTTTTTCATGACATTTTCAACTCTTGGTTCTCATTAATTATTTACTCATAGACATTTCATCATCTCATTTTTCGGCTATTCGACTTTTTATATCTTTGTCGCAAATTAAAATTATACAACAAGTGGGAAGAAGAAGAAACAGAAAACCCC
>JAOARS010000226.1 GCA_025210415.1 Marinifilum sp.
AAATAAAATCTCCTTTACTAATCATTAATGCACGAAAATCGGTCAAACTCACAAAAGTTTTACTGGTAACCTCTACCACGCGAGTAACATTCTCGTAATTATTAACCTCGCAAATTCGTTTTGGTTCATCTTCGCTATCGATTTGGAACAACACGCGCATAACAAAATTTGCAATTTCTTTCTTACTCCCCTTCTCTTCATTTACACGATACAAAACATTTCCTACCTCTTTAAAACCTAAGGTTTGATTCTTGGCATCCTGAATTTCCTGAATGGTATTATCGGCTTGTATTTGGTACAAGTGAGTATAAAAACGGAACTGTTTGGTCGGAATCCGATGCAGTTGTTCCTTATAGTGCTCGTAAAACTGTTGGGCATCGGCTAAGTGGAAAATGCTACGAACCTTAAAATCGTGAATTGCCGATAACTTGTAAGAAGTAAAAAAATCTGTTCTATCGTTCTTTTTTACCGATTCTACCAAATCATCCAATATGGCAAGCTGCTTCGGTTCTGACTTGGCAAAAGCTTTGTTCCAGGCTTCGGTATTATCCAGTTCTTTTAAATCGAATTTACGATGTTCGCCTAGCAAATCGTCTAAACCATACTTCTTTTCGGGATGTGGATTTGGATGTGCCAAATAAACATCGGCAAAAGGTTGAAATAATGTTTTGGCCGAAATGGTTGCAGCGTAGAACTGGTTTAAGCGTTTGGTTTCCTGATCAGGTTTTTCACCTTTTTTCTGCGATTTCTTTTTACCTGAGTACAAGTCGAACAAATCAGAATCGAGAACAACAACAACATTTTGCACCTGGCAGCCAATCAGGATTTCTTTGATCTCTTTTCTTAGTATCGATTGACCTTTTTTATCTGGATCCTTAAAACCAAACAAACCATTCATGCCAATAATTGGCAAACCACCAATATTGGCAGCCGACAATGCTTTCTTAAATCCTTCTACAATAAAAAGGGTTTTAATCTGTTTCTTTTCCTTGTAACAATCAATTACGGGCTTAGTAAATAAACAACGCGTTCCCGAACCTTTTACCGGAGTATATTTTGCAGGTCCCGAATTGGTTTCTTTCGGAGTTCTCCACCTGGTTAAGTACCAATCTCTGATTTTGATGTTAGGACCATCGCCACCGTAAGTGTATTGCTCCAATTCACCGCTTAAAATATCCGGCACATAAAAGCGAACGTTCCCATCGGCATCCGGACTCAAGTACATAGATATACTTGGAATTCCATCGCGCTTGTGCTTAAACTCATTTGCAGAGAACGACAAACCTGTTTCTGCCAATTGTTTCAGGAAGAACTTATACTTATCGTTCTCGAAGTATTTTTTATTGGGATCCTTTTTCGGATTTTTATTTTTATCTGTCATAGCTGCTTTAGGGTATGTACCTTAACTGAGCATTATTAAAGTGCTTTAGGATTTCAATCCCGAAACGAAGCGTATTAAGGAGTGCGGATGTGCTATAAAGAACGTTTCGCTTTCCTTTGTCGGGAGGATGATTTTAGTTGTTTATGCCTAATGCATTTCGGATTTCACGCTTAGCATGCCATTCTCCAAACTCCTTTGCTTCATGTTTTGCATAGGTTATAATGCCTTTTAAGGTTGTTAGATCGAATTGATCATTGCAATCAAATCCATGAAATTCATCTCCTTCTTGATCGTAAATCACAAAATGTCCATCATTTTCAGAGTCATGTAGTGAGAATCCGAAGAGCTCTCCTAAGATTTCTTTTTGTTCTTCAACTGTTAATTCTCTATTGAGTAGGTTTTTCATTCTTATTTCGTTTTACAATAGGTACATTTATAATTCAGTGTTTTGCCTTCCAGATGGTTGGCGATATCGTTTAGCGAAGCTCCGCAGCCTGGGCAATGCCCTTGTCGAATAATCCAACCTTCGGTTCTAATTCGTTTTTTATATGGCATATCTATTAAAGCGGCAACCCGACGATGAATGGTTGCTTGTTGCTTTTCGCTTTCGCATGAGTTTTGCCACATCTTCACGATATCGGCATTGCCTAATGTGGTTAGGAGCTTCGATCGATTATTAATTTGCAGTGTGATTGTCATGACTAAGAATCCTTTTTAACAAATGCTTGAATAAATTCTTCGTCAATCTCTTCAATAACTCTCTTGATGTTTGCCTGTGCATCATCTCCAGATAACTCGCAGAAAAAATCTTCATAGAAATTTCCTTTTGAGTTTCGGAGTGCTACCGAAATTGTAACTGTGTTTCCTCGTACATTCCAATCGCGAAGGAAAACAGGAGTTTCGTCGAGTAACTTGTATAGTAGCTTAAACAGCAATTGTATCATGGTTTAAAATATTTTCTGAGTATTCAATTAGTTCAATAAATTCAGCCATTAAGGCTTTATGTGAGTTGCATCTTATTCCAGGAATCAGGTTTCGAATCATATCCTTTTTGCGAATAAAAAAGGAACAGGCCAATCGGTCGGAATTGTATTTGTTGTAATCAATAAGTTTCTTCAATTCCAAAGCTGATTTTACAACCGGCATTCGGTTCTTTTTCGCTATCGCTATCCTTATGCGGATAAGCTTTTGTACATATAGAATTGGTCTTCTATGATTTTTTTGCTCAACCATCGTTTTTCAACTAATTCAATGTGATAACTAACCAATTCCAAACCGCCTTTAAACACCAGTAAAGACTGAGCGGAATTAACATCAACCTTGCGTAGAGCTTCTACATTATCGGCTGCATTAAAAGAGAGATGAACGGCATACATCGGAACATTTTGTTCTTTCGAAACAATTTCCTCAATCGTAAGCTTCGTTGTAGAATCAATGTTACTTTTCTGGTGGTCCAATTCTAAGCACTCACTGTAAGTATA
>JAOARS010000227.1 GCA_025210415.1 Marinifilum sp.
CCCTTCAGCTACTTCAAAAACAGAATCAGAGAGCTTTTTCTTAATTAATTGTTCCACTTCTGTTTGTGTAATTGAATCACTTCCATACATGATAATTCTCATTGGAAATCCATTCTCAACAACTTCCATAAATGATTCCAAATGAAGATACAATTTCGATTCTGTATGCTGTAGTAAGCTCTCCATAAAATCATTATACAAACCCAGATTCAAATCGTAGTTGATGTAGTTTTTCAAGTTCTCAGCAATCCAAACTTCTTCTACAACAATGTCGTTTTGCTGAATTAGATATTTTCTGGAAACAAAACCTGCTATTGAATTATAATTAGGTGTTATTTTAATTTTAGGTTCTGTTGATCCATTTTTAGGGCTACCAGCTATTCCTTCTACTATTTCTTTTAGTGCTTTTTGATCCTGCTTTCTCAAGCTCTTCGTAAAGTAATTATTTTTAGCTTTAAACTGAATTTCGGAGTTCAATCGAGAAGGTAACATTGCTTTGTTAAAATCCTTTGTACTTCCCTTCCAATATCGTTTTTTTCTGGTATCCAAAAAGCTAAGCTCTCCTTCCGAAAAAATAATTGAGTTATTTTCTGTTACAACTTTAAATTTCTCTTTCTTCAAATAATAAACATTCCTAAACTCCTTACCATTTTTATTGATTTTCATTTTTACAACCAAACCAGTATTTCCGGAAAAGAAAATTACCAATCCAGCCAAACAAAAAAGAAAAAATAAAGTATACAATAGCGACTTGCTCATATGATCTCAGCAGCAAAGAAATTGTTAAGATCTCAAATTTAAAAATAAGTTTTGATAAATAATGCTTCTTTGCAGTTAATTAAAAACAATGGTTTAGTATTTTTGTCAGATTAATACCTTAAAATTTCATTTTGAAACTACATACGCATATTATCATCGCCCTAGCCATAATATTACTGGCCAATTCATTATCTGCACAAAACAATTCTTCTGAATCTGAAGAGAAAACAAGAATCCTTTTCATTTTCGATGCTTCGCAAAGTATGAATGGCTATTGGGAAAAATCTAAAAAAATAGATATTGCCCGAAAGTTTTTAATAAGAATGGTTGATAGCTTAGAGTGTGAAAACAATGTAGAAATGGCCTTGCGTGTGTACGGACATCAGAGTCCGGTTCCTCCTCAAGATTGTAACGATACAAAACTTGAAGTTCCCTTTCAAACTAATAATGCCGGAAAAATACGACAAACATTAAGATACCTAATACCGAAAGGAACCACTCCAATTGCACATTCCCTGGAATTATCGGCCAACGATTTTCCCGCAAGCAAAGCAGGTATTCGTAATGTAATAATATTGATTACCGATGGTGTAGAAGCATGTGATGGTGATCCTTGCGAAGTATCAGCCAAATTGCAAAAAGCAGGAATTATTCTTAAACCATTTATTATTGGCATTGGACTGGATGTAAATTTTAAAAGTAGTTTTGAATGTATTGGAAACTTTCTTCAGGTTGAACATGAAGAAAAATTCGGTGGCACACTTGAATATGTAATGTCGCAGGTATTGAATAAAACATCTGCCCAAATCAACCTGATTGATGCCAATGGATACCCAACTGAAACGGATGTAGCAATGACTTTTTACAACAAAGTATCTGGCAAAGTTCGATACCAGTTTATGCACACGCTAAATGCAAAAGGCAATCCTGATACCCTATACATTGATCCATTATTAACATACGACATCACGATTCACACAATTCCAAAATTGCATAAGGATAGTGTTACAATTCAACCCGGAAAACACACAAAAATTGGATTTGATGCTCCACAAGGATATCTGAAAATTGAATCGAATCGAACAAATTTATATAAGGATTTACAAACTATTGTAAAAATTGATACGCAAACTATTAATACACAAAAGGTCAATCAAAACATCAAATACATTACCGGAAAATATAATTTGGAAATTCTTACGCTTCCAAGAATCACAATTCCGAACGTTAGAATTGATCAAAGTAAAACAACTCGTATTAAAATTTTACAACCTGGGTTAGTTACCATTTTTAAACCATCGAGCGGACCGTGCAGTCTTTTTGTACAGCGCAATGGAAAACTGGAATGGATTTATGACATTGATGAAAAAAAACTGAGAGAAACTCTAACATTACAGCCAGGAGTTTATCATGCAATCTACAGAAACAAAAATGCTTCCTTATCTCAAAACTCCAGAAAAACAAGTTTTGAGATATTTTCAGGAAAATCTAAATCCGTTAGATTCTAAACATATTGATTTACAGAAAGCTAAAAAGATTTACTTTTCTCTAAGTATCTTTTATTTAGATGAGATTCACTCATGTTGGATAACATTTTTGTATATCTTTGCACCCATTAATAAAACCTTACCAAGTTTTTATCATTAAAATCTCATTTTATAAAAATGGATCTAAAAGAAATGAACAACCAAGTTGATCTTACGGTAACTGACAAGGCTTCGGATAACATTCGTATTCTTGCAGCTGCTATGGTAGAAAAAGCAAAATCGGGTCACCCGGGAGGTGCAATGGGCGGTGCTGATTTTGTAAATGTACTTTACTCCGAATTTTTAAACTTCGACCCAACTGATAAAAAATGGATTAATCGCGACAGATTTTTCCTTGATCCGGGTCATATGTCTCCAATGCTTTATTCAATTCTTGCTTTAACAGGTAGCTATAGCATGGATGATTTGAAAAACTTCAGACAATGGGGTTCGCCAACTCCTGGTCATCCTGAAGTTGATTTTGAAAGAGGCGTTGAAAACACTTCCGGTCCATTGGGACAAGGTCATACTATGGCTGTTGGTGCTGCAATTGCTGAGCGTTTCTTAGCTGCTCGCTTTGGTGAGTGGATGTCTCACAAAATTTACACTTTCATTTCTGATGGTGGTATTCAGGAAGAAATTGCCCAGGGAGCTGGTAGAATTGCCGGAACTCTTGGATTGAGTAACCTAATCATGTTCTACGATTCTAACAACATTCAGCTTTCAACAAAAGTTGATGAAGTTACAACTGAAGATACAGCTAAAAAATACGAAGCTTGGGGATGGAACGTAATTACTATCGACGGTAATAACGCTTCTGAAATTCGCGTGGCTTTACTTGCTGCCAATAACGAAACAGAGCGTCCTACACTAATTATTGGTGAAACAGTAATGGGTAAGGGTGCTGTTGATGCCGATGGTGGTAGTTTCGAAAATATGGTTTCAACTCACGGACAGCCTTTAGGTGCTGCTGGTGCTTCTTTAGATAAAACCATCGAAAACTTAGGTGGTGATGCTAAAAATCCTTTCCGTATTTTTCCTGAAGTTGAGGCTTACTACAAAGAAATTCTTAAAAAGAAACAAGAATATGCTGCTGCTAAAAAAGCTGAACAAGCAGAATGGGCAAAAGCAAATCCTGAGCTAGCTGCTAAATTGGAAAAATTCTTTAGCAACGAAGCTCCTGAAATTGATTACGCTTCAATTGTACAGAAATCGAATGCTGCAACCCGTGCTGCTTCTTCTGCTGTATTAGCCGAATTGGCAAACAAAGTTGACAACATGATTGTATCGTCTGCCGATTTGAGTAATTCCGATAAAACAGATGGATTTTTAAAGCAAACCAAAGCAATTGTTAAAGGTGATTTTTCTGGTGCATTTTTGCAAGCAGGTGTTGCTGAATTAACAATGGCTGCAATTTGTAATGGTATTGCTTTACATGGTGGTGTTACTGCTGCTTGTGGTACTTTCTTCGTATTCTCTGATTACATGAAGCCAGCAGTTCGTTTATCGGCACTTATGGAAGTTCCTGTGAAATACATCTGGACTCACGATGCTTTTCGTGTTGGTGAAGATGGACCTACTCACCAGCCAATTGAGCAAGAAGCACAAATTCGTTTGTTGGAGCAATTGAAAAATCACTCTGGTGAAATGAGTTTATTAGCACTTCGCCCTGCTGATGTTGATGAAACAACTGTAGCTTGGAAAATGGCAATGGAAAACACAAAAACTCCAACTGCATTGATCTTGTCTCGTCAAAACATCAAAGATCTTCCATCTGCAAACGGTAGCAGATACGAAGATGCTTTGGCTGCACAAAAAGGTGCTTACATTGTTGAAAAACCAGAATCTACCCCTGATGTAATTCTTTTGGCAAGTGGTTCTGAAGTATCTACTTTGGTTGCAGGTGCTGAAATTTTGAAGGCTGATAAAGGCTTGAAAGTTCAGATCGTATCGGTCCCTTCTGAAGGATTATTCAGACAACAATCGGCTGAATATCAAAACGAAGTTATTCCTACCGGAATTCCTGTTCTTGGTTTAACTGCTGGTTTGCCTGTAACACTTCAAGGATTGGTTGGAGCTAACGGTAAAGCTGTTGGTTTAGATCATTTTGGTTACTCTGCTCCTGCCGGAGTTCTTGATGAGAAATTTGGTTATACTGCCGAAAATGTTGTGAAAGAAGTTGAAGCATTGCTTCAAAAGTAATTCGCAATTCAAGATATGAATCCGGAGTCAATTTGATTCCGGATTTTTTTTGCCTTGCGTAAAGATCGTTAATTACCCAAACTAATTTTACACTTCGATTAAACCTTTTTAAAAGAATTGAGTCTTACCCTTCGAGATGCAATTGCAAATGGCTACTTTTAATGCCGATTGGTACTTGTACTGACTTCTTATCTGCGAAAGCATGATAAAATGACAAATATCCATTGGCATTATTCTTAGTAAATTTGAGTTAAAGAATAAATTTCAATAATAGATTAGATATTGATGAATAATATATCTGACGAAGAAATATTACAACTTTTTCAGGATAAGAAAACCCAAAGTCAGGCTTTTTCTTTACTGGTAAAAAAATACCAAGAAAGACTGTATTGGCAAATCAGGAAAATTGTATTGTCGCATGATGATGCCGATGATGTTTTGCAAAACACTTTCGTGAAAATTTGGAAAGGCTTGCTTAATTTTCGGTATGATGCAAAGCTTTTTACCTGGATGTACAGAATTGCAACCAACGAATCGTTAACATTTTTAAAAGACAAACAAAGAAGGAATGTTGCATTTGCCAATAAGGATGTTGAAGAAATGTTAATCGCAAATTTAGAAGCCGATGAATATTTCGATGGAGATCAGGCACAAATTGAATTTCAGAAAGCAATATTACAATTGCCCGAAAAGCAACGCCTGGTATTTAATATGAAATATTTCGATGAACTAAAATATGAAGAAATATCTGAAATATTGGAAACATCTGTCGGAGCATTAAAAGCTTCTTATCATCATGCAGTAAAAAAAATAGAATCTCTTTTAAAGCTGGAATGTTAGCAATATCAATCCGGAAATGAATTGATTAAACCAATTTGAATTTTGACAGTCAAAAATATATGAATCATGAAAAACCTGTCGGATATGAAAAAAGATCAACCATTTAAAGTTCCTGAAAATTACTTTGAGAACCTTAGTGATCGAATTAATGAAAAAATAAAGCAGGAAGAAAATCCAAAAGAAAAGAATTTGGTTCAAATTCTTAAACCATATATGTGGATGGCAGCAAGTATTATTGGTTTTGTTTTCGTAGCAAAACTTATTTTGACAACTTCAATTCCATCTGATTTTCAAAATCAGCAAATTTCTCAAATAGAAGATACAAGCACAGTGAATACCGAAAATGTAGATTCAGACCTATTTTTCGACAACATGTCTGAAACTACTACTGATGAAATAATTGAATACCTTTCAGATTACGATATCGCAACTGACGAACTATTGGCGAACTTATAATTATTGAACAATGAAAAGAATAATCCTATCAATATCATTATTAATATCGATTTGTTTTGCGGCTAATGCTCAACATGGAAGAGGTGAGGGTCGTGGCAAAATGCACAAAGAAATTAAGGCTCAAAAAATATCATACATTACCCAAGACCTGGAATTAACACCAGAAGAAGCGCAGTTGTTCTGGCCAATTTACAACGAATTGGAAAACAAAAAAGATAAACTTAGACAAGAAGCAAGAGTATTTTTTCGTAAAATTCGTTATGGATTAGATAGTATTCCTGAAAATGAGTTGGTTCAAATTAGTGATGATATGATTGAATACCGGATAAAAGATGCTCAATTAAATAAGGAATACCATGAAAAATTTAAGAAGATACTTCCCATAAAAAAAGTGCTTCAACTATATCATACTGAAAAGAAATTTCAAGGTATGCTGCTTAGAAAAATCAAGGAAAAAGGACGTCATATGGGACGACGCGAAAGAAATTAAGGAATGTAAAAAAAGGGCTGTCGGTTGACAGCCCTTATATATTTTCAGCCATTTCAATTTAGGCCAACTTTTCAATCAATTGTTCCGGAGTTAATTTCTCCTGATCTCCGGTTTCCATATTCTTCAAGCTTACAACTCCTTCTTCCATTTCAGTCTCACCCACCATAATCACGTAAGGAATGTTTTTATTGTTGGCATAAGTCATTTGTTTCTTCATTTTCTGCGATGCCGGATAAATCTCTGCATTAACTCCATTAGCTCTCAATTTTGATAAAACAGGTAAACAGAATAGTTCCTCTCTTTCGCCAAAATTAATGAATAACACCTTGGTAGTTGCAGCAGTTTCTTCAGGGAATTTATCCATTTGTTCCAATACATCGTAAATACGATCGGCACCAAATGAAATACCTACACCCGAAACGTCTTTTAAGCCAAAAATACCAGTTAAATCATCGTAACGACCACCACCGGTAATACTACCAAATTCCATGTCTTTCGATTTCACTTCGAAAATGGCTCCTGTGTAATAATTCAAACCTCTGGCAAGAGTTAAATCCAACTCAACCTCGGTTTTAACATTTAAACTATCAAGATAATTGAATACCGTCTCCAATTCCTCAATTCCTTTCATGCCAACTTCCGAATCGGCCAAAAGCTCTTTTAATTTTGCTGCTTTTTCGGCATTGGTTCCCGACAATAAAATAATTGGTTGCAAAGTTTCAATTGCTTTCGCAGCTACTCCTTTTTCTGCCAACTCTTTATTTACATTATCCAAACCAATTTTATCAAGCTTATCGATAGCAACAGTGATATCGATAATTTTTTCAGCCTCGCCAATAATTTCGGCAATACCAGCTAAAATTTTACGATTGTTCAGCTTCACAACCACATTCAATTGCAATCGGCGATATACTTCGTCAACAATTTGGATTAGTTCCACCTCGTTAAGTAATGAATTGCTGCCAATCACATCAACATCGCACTGATAAAACTCACGGTAACGTCCTTTCTGTGGACGATCGGCTCTCCAAACAGGTTGTATTTGATATCTCTTAAACGGAAAACTAATATCGTTACGATGCTGTACAACGTAACGCGCAAATGGTACCGTTAGGTCGTAACGAAGGCCTTTTTCACTAATCTTGGTAGTTAGCTTAACCGAATTACGTTCTTGCAATTGTTCATCGCGCACTTTCGAGATAAAATCTCCCGAATTCAGTACTTTAAAAAGTAGTTTATCCCCTTCTTCTCCATATTTTCCCATTAGGGTAGAAAGATTTTCCATAGAAGGTGTTTCAATTGGCATAAAGCCATACAATTGAAAAACATCCTTTATGGTATCAAAAATGTAATTTCTCTTCACCATTTCAACAGGTGAAAAATCTCTCGTTCCTTTAGGAATAGACGGTTTTTGAGCCATTATTTATTCTTTATTTTGGTTTTTTATCAGAGCTACAAAAATATTAAATATTTCGATAGTAGCACACTGTGTTGCTTAAGTAGAGTATGATATGTGAAAATATCTTTTTCATACTTTTTAAGTGCAAGCAGTATTTATTTTAAACCGAACGTCTGTTTATTCTTTTCAGAATATTTGCAAAAAAATCGATCAATAAGCCTAAAATAAATGGATAGTACCATTCCTGTAAATTCAGAATCAGCAATAAAATTATCGATATCAGGAATAAGGCATTAACGGCTAGCTTTAAGTACTCAAAAATTTTCCATTCGGATATCGCTTTGAAGAAAAGCAGAAAGATTTGCACGCCTGAATAGCAGAGAATACCTGCTGAAAACATCCAATCGCCGTAAGAAAGGTTTTTAAATAATCGGTAACCACCAACAAAAATTAAGACAATCCCTAAAAAGTAGATTGTCTTGTATAATGAGAAAGATTTCATCTGTTAATTTAATATTTTTATAGTAAGCGGATATTGGTAATCTTCACCATTAAGAGTTTTAACAACCGCCATTACCACAAAAATAAGATTTATTAAACCAAGTGCAATTAGCAACAATATTCCTATCCCGATAATTATTAAAAATGCCGATACAAAAAGATAAATACTCATTGATATCTGAAAATTCAGTGCTTTTTTCCCTTCACGATCAACCAATTCGGAATGCTCTTTTTTCATCGACCATAAAATAAGTGGCCCTATAATGTTTCCAAAGGGAATAATTATTCCTGACAGTGCAGATAAATGGCAAAACATTGCCCAGTTTTTTTCATCGTTTGGTGTGGCAAATTGATTCATGATATTTTTAATTAGAATTTTGTTAGCTTAAGTTACAAAAAATAAGGGAAGATTCCTTTTCAAAATCTTCCCTCTTTTGCCTAATCTGCTATTAATTTTTTGTATCTGATTCGTTTAGGTCCTTCATCTCCCAAACGCTTCTTGCGGTTAATTTCGTAATCGGAATAACTTCCTTCAAAATAGTAAACTTCCGAATTGCCCTCGAATGCCAAAATGTGAGTTGCAACACGATCCAAGAACCAACGATCGTGAGAAATAACAACAGCACAACCAGCAAAGCTTTCTAAACCCTCTTCCAGCGCACGAAGTGTGTTTACATCAATATCATTGGTAGGCTCATCCAGCAAAAGAACATTGGCTTCTTCCTTTAAAGTTAATGCCAGGTGCAAGCGGTTTCTTTCACCACCCGATAATACACCACATTTCTTTTCCTGATCGGCTCCTGAGAAATTAAAACGGCTTACGTAAGCACGCGCATTCAGCTGTCTTCCTCCTACCGAAATTAAATCTCCTCCACCTGAAATTACTTCGTAAACGGTTTTCTCCGGATCGATATCAGCATGTTGCTGATCTACATACCCAACCTTTACTGTTTCGCCAACTTCAAATGTTCCTTTGTTTGGTTGTTCCAATCCCATAATCATGCGAAACAAGGTAGTTTTACCAGCACCATTAGGCCCAATAACTCCAACAATTCCTGCTGGTGGCAACTCAAACTCAAGATTTTCGAACAACAATTTATTTTCAAATCCTTTGGCAACCTCTTTGGCATGAATTACTTTATTTCCCAAACGTGGCCCGTTAGGAATGAAAATTTCCAGTTTTTCTTCCTTCTGTTTCACATCCTGATTCATCAAAGTATCGTAAGCTTTCAATCGTGCCTTATTCTTTGCCTGTCGAGCTTTCGGTGCCATATTTACCCACTCCAGCTCTCGCTCAAGGGTTTTTCTTCTTTTGCTTGCCACTTTCTCTTCCTGAGCCAATCTTTTTGATTTTTGATCCAACCATGAAGTATAGTTTCCTTTCCATGGAATACCCTCTCCCCTATCCAGTTCAAGTATCCATCCTGCAACATTATCCAAAAAGTAACGGTCGTGAGTAATACAAATAACTGTTCCTTTATATTGATGCAAGTGCTGCTCTAACCATTGTACCGATTCAGCATCCAAGTGGTTGGTTGGCTCATCCAATAACAAAATATCTGGCTCCTGAAGTAATAAACGACACAATGCAACACGTCTACGCTCACCTCCTGATAAGTGCTTCACGATAGCTTCCCCATCAGGACAACGAAGAGCATCCATAGCTCTTTCCAATTTTGTATCCAGATTCCATGCATCAAATCGGTCAATCTTTTCCTGAAGAACAGCTTGTTCATCCATAACTGCTTGCATCTTATCAGGATCTTCCAATACTTCCGGATCAGCAAACTTTAAATTAACTGCTTCATAGTCGGTTAAAACCTGAACTATTTCCTGAACACCTTCCTGCACAATTTCCTTTACCGTTTTGGTATCATCCAATTGCGGTTCCTGTTCAAGGTAACCAATGGTGTGTTCTTTAGGCCAAACAACATGTCCGTCGAACGATTTCTCAAGACCTGCAATAATTTTTAGCAATGTTGATTTACCGGAACCATTCAAACCTATAATTCCAATTTTAGCTCCATAAAAGAACGAAAGGTTAATGTTATTCAATACTTTTTTCTGTGGAGGAAAAATTTTACTTACCCCCATCATCGAAAAAATAATCTTCTTATCGTCTGACATTATTGTGTGTTTTTAATTTATCTGATTCAATTACTGCAAAAATAGAAAAATTGCTTTTAGTTTTTCTTCAATAAAATTGATTAGAATGCAATACTTTAAGAAATAATGTGAATAACTATTTTCTTTTATGTTGATTTAAATAACTAAAATAGCTTTTTATTGTACTTTAATTTTTCTATTTTTAAATAGTAATCATTAGGTATTTGATATGCAAAAAATGGTAAATAAAAAACTAGCTGCTTTACTTGAGGAAATCGGCATTGAAACCAAGAAAAAAATATATTGGGAAGAAAGTATTGAATCAATACAAGTTGTTAAAACTCACCCAAATAAGACTGGTAAAAAAATTGAAGATGTAAGAGTTTTATTGGTAGAAGATCAACCTAGTAACAGAAAAACTCTGGAGGTATATTTAAAACACAAGGTTGGCAAAGTTGATATTGCTGAGAATGGAAAGCAAGCTGTGGAAAAATTTGCAAAAGAAAAATATGATATTATTCTAATGGATTTGCAAATGCCAATTATGGGTGGAATTGAGGCAGCTTTAAGAATCAGAAAAATTGAGGAGGAAAGACAAGTTGAAAGAAATACTCCAATTATTGCTTTTACTGCCAATTATTATTCTGATGACAAAGATATTTCTGTAGAAATTGGTATGGATGTATATTTATCGAAACCTTTTCAAAGCAAAACCATTTATGAATTAATTCAAGAATACGCATGATACCATTTCTGATTTAAATTTTCGCACTGGTACAATGCTGTTCCGACAAAATTAGTGAGTAATTTTAAATACGAATTGGTATAATCTTTAAGATATTTCTATAAAAAAAGGGATCTAATTAGATCCCTTTTGTTTATATACTTAAATTGGATTAACATCCGAATTTAGCGTTAGATCCCAATTCTTCTTCGATACGAAGCAATTGATTGTACTTAGCCATACGATCCGAACGGCTCAAAGAACCTGTTTTGATCTGACCTGAGTTAGTAGCTACTGCGATATCAGCAATAGTAGCATCTTCAGTTTCACCTGAACGGTGAGAAGTTACTGAAGTATAACCAGCACGATGAGCCATTTCAATAGCGTTTAAAGTCTCAGTTAAAGTACCAATCTGGTTTACTTTAATCAAGATTGAATTCGCAGCTTTTAACTCGATACCTTTTGACAAGTACTCAACGTTAGTTACGAATAAATCGTCACCTACCAATTGACACTTATCACCGATCTTAGCATTAAGGGCTACCCATCCGTCCCAATCGCCTTCGTCCATACCATCCTCGATAGAATCGATTGGGTATTTTTCGATCAATTCAGCAAGGTAAGCAGCTTGCTCTTCAGAGTTTCTCTTCACTCCGTTTGGCTCAAAAATGCTGTAATCATATACACCATCTTTGTAGAACTCAGAAGCAGCACAGTCCATAGCGATAGAAACATCACCACCTTCTTCTTTACGGCCTGGCTTGTAACCTGCGTTTGTAATCGCAGTAAGAATGCTTTCGATAGCCTCTTCAGTACCACCTAACATTGGAGCGAAACCTCCTTCGTCACCTACTGCAGTAGAAAGGTTTTTACCTTTTAATACTTTTGCAAGAGCGTGGAATACTTCAGCACCCATTCTTAATGCTTCGCGGAAAGATGGAGCACCAACCGGACGAATCATAAACTCCTGGAATGCGATAGTAGCATCAGAGTGAGAACCACCATTGATGATGTTCATCATTGGAACTGGAAGTACGTTAGCGTTAGTACCACCAATGTAACGATACAATGGCATACCTGAGTAATCAGCAGCAGCTTTTGCAGTTGCCAAAGAAACACCTAACATTGCGTTAGCACCCAACTTCGATTTTGTTTTAGTACCATCAAGCTCTAACATTGCAGTATCAACAGCAACCTGATCAGTAGCGTCCATACCAACTAAAGCTTCAGCAATAACAGTGTTTACGTTCTCAACAGCTTTTAATACACCTTTCCCAAGGTAACGGGCTTTATCACCGTCACGAAGCTCTAATGCTTCATTTTCACCAGTAGAAGCTCCTGATGGAACTGCAGCGCGTCCCATTACACCGCTTGCTAATGTTACTTCAACTTCGATAGTTGGGTTTCCGCGTGAGTCAAGAATCTCACGACCGTGAATCTTTACAATTTCAGACATAACTTACTTATTAAATAATTATAATAGCAAATAATTTAACTTCTTAATTTTCAACTCTAAATTTCGACATTTTAAAGCAAATTCTTATATATTTTGTATGTAAAACATATAAAGAATCTACGCAAACGTTTCAAAAATCTTTAGGGCATTAAAAAAGGGATAAAGATTAACTTTACCCCTTTTAATATTCTTAAAAGGAAGACTATTCTTCCTTCTTATCTGTTTCTTCAGCAGCTTCGTTAGCCTCTTCAGCTTTTGCTTCAGCAGCTTCTTCTGCTTTAGCTTCAACAGCTTCAGTATTTTCAACTTTAGCAGCTGATTTACCTCCGCGTCTTCTTCTGGTAGACTTCTTAGCTTCTGCTTTCTTCTCAGTTGTGTATGTTTCGTTAAAATCAACCAACTCGATATAACACATTTCAGCGTTGTCACCTAAACGGTTACCAGTTTTTAAAATTCTGGTATAACCACCGTTTCTGTTCGTAATTTTTGGTGATACTTCTCTGAACAATTCAGTAACAGCTTCTTTTTGCTTCAAGTAGCTAAATACAACACGTCTTGAGTGAGTAGTATCGTTCTTACTTTTGGTGATTAATGGCTCAACATACATTTTTAAAGCTTTAGCTTTAGCAGTAGTAGTTGAGATTCTTTTATGCAAAATCAAGGAAGAAGCCATATTTGCAAGCATAGCTTTTCTATGAGCAGCTTTTCTTCCTAAATGATTAAATTTCTTTCTATGTCTCATTTTACCTTATTCCTTATCTAATTTGTATTTAGAAATATCCATACCAAAAGTTAGATTCAATGATACCAATAGATCATCTAACTCGGTTAGAGATTTCTTACCAAAGTTTCTAAATTTAAGAAGATCGTTTCTGTTGTACTGAACTAAATCTCCTAAAGTATCCACATCGGCAGCTTTCAAACAGTTCAATGCACGAACTGAAAGATCCATGTCAACCAATTTGGTCTTCAATAGCTGACGCATGTGCAATACTTCTTCATCAAATTCTTCGTTTGCAAATTTCTCATCAGAATCAAGAGTAATCTTTTCATCAGAGAACAGCATGAAGTGATAAATAAGAATTTTAGCAGCTTCTTTCAATGCATCCTTTGGGTGAATAGAACCGTCGGTAGTGATTTCGAAAATCAACTTTTCATAGTCGGTTTTCTGCTCTACACGATAGTTTTCAACTTCATATTTTACATTCTTAATAGGAGTGTAAATTGAGTCGATTGGAATTACACCAAATTCAGCATCTACTGGTTTATTTTCAACAGAAGGTACATAACCGCGACCTTTATTAATAGTTAAATCTAACTGCAATTTAGCAGAGCTATCCATTCTGCAAATTACAAGCTCCGGATTTAACACTTCGAAACCGGTAAGGAACTTGTTAATATCGCCTGCTGTAAAAGTTTCCTGATCAGAAATGGTAACTGTTACCAATTCGTTGTCCACTTCCTCAACTCTTTGTTTAAACCGTACCTGCTTCAAGTTCAGAATCATCTCAGTTACATCTTCGATTACTCCTGGAATAGTTGAAAACTCATGGTCAACTCCCTGAATTTTGATAGTTGTAATAGCGAAACCTTCAAGAGAAGAAAGTAAAATTCTTCTTAATGCGTTACCTATTGTAATACCATATCCAGGCTCTAATGGACGAAATTCGAATTTACCGAATTTATCGTCTGCGTCGAGCATGATAACTTTGTCCGGTTTTTGGAAAGCTAAAATTGCCATAAATTACTTATTAACTATTTATTACTTAGAATACAATTCAACGATTAACTGTTCCTTGATATTTTCAGGAATTTCTGTTCTTTCTGGTACGTTTAAAAACTTACCACTAAGAGAGGTTTGATCCCATTCCAACCAAGATGCTTGGTTATATCTGGCAGTTGATAAAGAATCGGTAATAACTTCAAGAGATTTCGATTTTTCACGAATTCCAATAATATCTCCGGATTTTACCGAGTAAGAAGGAATGTTACAGATTTGTCCGTTCACAGTTACGTGTTTATGGCTAACCAACTGACGAGCAGCTGATCTTGTTGGAGCAACACCTAATCTGTAAATAACGTTATCTAAACGACATTCAAGAAGTTGTAACAAAACTTCACCGGTAATACCCTTACTTCTTGCGGCCTTTTTAAATAAGTTCGAGAATTGTTTCTCCAATACACCGTAAGTGTATTTTGCTTTTTGCTTTTCTTTCAATTGTACCCCGTACTCAGACATTTTTTTTCTGCGACGGCTGTTACCGTGCTGTCCCGGAGGGTAATTTTTATTTTCAAATGCTTTATCAGGTCCAAAAATTGGCTCACCAAATTTTCTAGCAATTTTTGACTTTGGTCCTATATATCTAGCCATGTTATTTTAAAATTTAAATTTTTCTACTAATAGAAACTTTGCTTACCCGGTTTTTGAATTACAAAAGTGCCGCGTTTTTTTTGAGAGGATTCAAAAAAAATAATTCAAAGCCTAAGCTTGCATTTTTTATTAAACCTTATACTTATTAAACTCTACGTCTCTTAGGAGGACGACATCCGTTGTGTGGAAGTGGAGTAACATCTACAATTTCAGAAATATCGATTCCACATGCATTGATTGCACGAATTGCAGATTCACGTCCGTTACCCGGACCTTTAACAAATACTTTTACTTTTCTCAACCCTAAATCGTGAGCTACTTTACCACAGTCTGTAGCAGCTTGCTGAGCAGCGTAAGGAGTGTTCTTTTTAGAACCTCTAAAGCCCATTTTACCAGCTGATGACCATGAAATAACTTGTCCGTTATTATTGGTTAAAGAGATAATAATATTGTTAAACGATGAATGGATATGAGCCTGTCCTACAGCCTCAATCTTCACAACTTTTTTCTTTACTGATGTTGACTTCTTTGCCATAACTTAACAATTATTTAGTCGCTTTCTTTTTGTTTGCAACTGTTTTTCTTTTACCTTTTCTGGTACGTGAGTTGTTTTTCGTTTTTTGTCCACGCAATGGTAAACCAATACGGTGACGAACACCACGATAACAACCAATATCCATCAAACGCTTAATATTCAATTGTGTTAAAGAACGCAACTCCCCTTCAACCTTAAAGTTTGCATTAATCGCCTGACGAATCTTAGCAGATTCATCATCTGTCCAATCTTTTACCTTAGCATCATACGAAACACCAGCTTCGTCCAAAATCTGACGAGCAGCGCTACGACCGATACCGAAGATATAAGTCAAGCTAATTTCACCTCTCTTGTTTTGAGGCAGATCAACTCCAACAATTCTAGCCATAAATTAAATATTTATCTTATTTACAAAATTAACCAAATTATCCCTGACGTTGCTTGAACTTAGGATTCTTTTTATTAATCACATACAAACGTCCTTTTCTTCTTACGATTTTACAATCTTCAGAACGTTTCTTTACAGATGCTCTTACTTTCATTTTTATCGAGTTTAATTTTTGTATCTAAAAGTAATGCGCCCTTTAGTAAGATCGTATGGTGACATTTCTACTTTTACCTTATCACCAGGTAAGATCTTAATGTAGTGCATTCTCATTTTACCGGAAATGTGTGCTGTAATCACATGACCGTTTTCAAGTTCTACACGAAACATAGCATTTGATAATGCTTCGGTAATAGTACCGTCTTGTTCTATTGAAGGCTGTTTAGCCATAAGCTCTTTATATTTTATTAGTTTATTCTTCAATAAATTCAAAACCGGACAGGATTTGAGCCTTTCCCTTACGAACAACTATTGTATGTTCGAAATGTGCGGATGCTTGTCCATCGGCCGTTACAATTGTCCAACCATCGTTTTCCTGGTAGATTTCTTTTTTTCCAAGATTAACCATTGGTTCAATTGCTAGTACTAACCCGTCTCTCAATTTTAATCCTCGTCCTTTTCGTCCATAATTTGGAACCTGAGGATCTTCATGAAGACTTTTTCCTATTCCGTGCCCCACCATTTCTCGAACAACCGAGTAATCATTCTTCTCAGCATGCTTTTGAATGGCAAAACCGATATCTCTTAGATGATTACCTTCGATAGCTTTTTCAATTCCTTTATAAAGAGCTTCTTTGGTAACCTTCAATAATCGCTGAATTTCCGGCTTGACTGTCCCAACTGAAAAAGTGTATGCCGAATCGCCATAAAAGCCATTCAACAAAACACCGCAATCACAGGATACAATATCGCCTTCTTTCAACTCATAGGAAGATGGAACTCCATGAACCACCTGGTTATTTACTGAAATACACAGGGTGTTTGGGAATCCATCGTAACCAAGAAACGCTGGTTCTGCACCATTGTCTCTTATGTACTCCTCTGCAATTTTATCTAAGTCGAAAGTCGAAATACCTGGAGCTATGGCCTTAGATATTTCACCTAAGGTCCTAGCCACCAGATTATTACTTTGTGACAATAAGTCTATTTCTTCCTCTGTCTTATAAAAAATCACTGCAAAGAAAGCAAAAATATTTTAATAAGCAGCAGCTCCTCCCGGAGATTTGCCTTTTATTCTACCAGACTTCATCAATCCGTCGTAGTGACGCATTAATAAGTGAGACTCAATTTGCTGTAATGTATCAAGCACTACACCAACAAGAATCAACAGTGAAGTACCACCGTAAAATTGTGCAAATTCATTATTCACACCTGCAATCATAGCAAAAGCTGGTAAGATTGCTACCAAACCAAGGAAGATAGATCCTGGTAAAGTAATACGTGACATTACAGTATCAAGGAAATCGATCGTTTTCTTTCCTGGCTTAATACCTGGAATGAAACCTCCGTTTTTCTTCATATCCTCAGCCATTTGCGTTGGATTTACTGTAATTGCGGTATAGAAATATGTGAACAATACAATCATTACAAAGAACAGTGCGTTGTACCAAAATCCGGTAAAGTTAGATAAGGCTGCAGCTACTCCTGTTAATGCATCGGAACTAGCATAGTTAACAAAGGCCATTGGCAAGAACATAATTGCCTGGGCAAAAATGATTGGCATAACACCAGCAGCATTCACTTTTAAAGGAATGTACTGACGTACGCCTCCATATTGTTTGTTACCTACGATTCTTTTAGCATATTGTACAGGTATCTTTCTTGTTCCTTGTACCAACAAAATTGTTAGTGCAAAAATGATGAACAGAACAACAATTTCAAGTACAAGAACGATTAAACCACCGCCATGTCCTTCAATTCTTGATCCCAATTCAGCAATGAACGCGAATGGTAAGTTTGCAATAATACCGATCATGATGATGATTGAGATACCATTACCGATTCCTTTATCAGTAATTTTCTCACCCAACCACATAATGAACATCGATCCTGCTGCAAGAATTACCACAGAAGATACCGTAAAGAATGTACCTTTTAAAATAAAGGCAGCTTCAGGCAATGTTGTATGTAAGTTTAATAAATATCCCGGTGCTTGAAGAACAAGGATGATAACTGTTAGGTAACGAGTGATCTGATTGATTTTTCTACGTCCACTCTCACCTTCACGTTGTAATCTTTGGAAATAAGGAACCGCAATTCCCATTAACTGGATTACAATAGAGGCAGAAATGTATGGCATGATACCGAGAGCAAATATCGAGGCATTCGCAAATGCACCTCCCGAAAACATGTTCAACAATCCTAAAACCCCATCCGCTGTTTGAGATTTTAACGCGTCCAAATGAGCCGGGTCAATACCTGGCAAAACCACCTTGGCACCTAAACGGTACACTAAAAGAAGACCAATTGTAGTTAAGATACGAGATCTTAAATCTTCAATCTTCCAGATGTTCTTCAATGTTTCTATTAAACCTTTCATTATTTAATCTTACAATTTAACAACTGTTCCTTCTACTGCTTCAATTGCTGCTTGAGCAGACTTCGAGAATGCATGAGCTTTTACTTCTAACTTAGCAGTAATTGTACCATTACCTAAAATCTTAACGTTATCATTCTTCGATGCTAAACCTGCATTTACAAGAACTTCTACGTCAATAACAGTAAGGTTATTTTTTTCTGCCAAGGTTTGTAAAACTTCAACATTAATCGCTTTGTATTCTTTTCTGTTGATGTTTTTAAATCCAAACTTAGGAACTCTACGTTGCAAAGGCATTTGACCCCCTTCGAAACCAACTTTTTTAGAGTATCCAGATCTTGACTTCGCACCTTTATGTCCTCTTGTTGAGGTACCGCCTCTACCTGATCCTTGACCGCGACCGATTCTCTTATTAGATTTAATCGATCCTTCAGCGGGTTTTAAGTTACTTAAGTCCATATCTATTTATTTCTAAATATTTACAATGATTATTCTTCTACGGAAACCAAGTGTTGTACCTTAGCCACCATACCTTTAATTTGAGGTGTAGCTTCGTGTTCAACTGTAGCATTGATTTTATTCAAACCTAATGCTTCCAAGGTTTTTTTCTGGCGTTCGGTACTACCGATTTTGCTCTTGATTTGAGTGATTTTAATCTTAGCCATTTTCCTTACAATTATCCGTTAAACACTTTATCTAATGAAACACCTCTTTGCTCAGCAATAGCATGCGCATCTCTCAATTCAGCAAGAGCGTTAAATGTTGCTTTCACAAGGTTATGAGGGTTTGATGAACCTTTTGATTTAGCAAGTACATCGGTTACACCAACACTCTCTAATACGGCACGCATCGCACCACCGGCTTTAACCCCGGTACCGTGAGAAGCAGGCTTAATGAAAACCTGTGCTCCACCATATCTAGATAATTGTTCGTGAGGAATAGTTCCTTTGTAAACAGGTACTTTAATCAAATTTTTCTTAGCAGCTTCTACTCCTTTTGCAATAGCAGTGGTTACCTCGTTTGCTTTACCAAGTCCCCATCCTACTAATCCATTCTCGTTTCCTACCACAACAATTGCAGAGAAACTAAAAGTTCTACCACCTTTTGTTACTTTAGTAACACGATTAATAGCAACCAGTCTGTCTTTCAATTCTGCGTCGCTGGTCTTAACGTTTTTGATATCTGCCATAATTATTAAAATTTAAGGCCACCTTTACGAGCAGCGTCCGCTAATGATTTAACTCTACCATGGTATAGATAACCATTTCTATCGAAAACAACACTAGTGATACCCGCAGCACTTGCTTTTTCAGCAATTGCTTGTCCTACTAGTTCAGCTTGTTCAATTTTATTTACTGATTTTTCAGCAATCTCTTTAATTAACGAGCTAGTCGCCATTAAAGTTTTACCTGAAAGATCGTCGATCAATTGTACTGAAATCTGCTTATTAGAACGAAAAACTGACATTCTTGGTCTTTCAGCAGTTCCAGAAACAGACTTACGAATTCTTCTTTTGATTCTTAGTCTTCTTTCTTGCTTAGTTAAAGCCATAATTTACTGTTTTAGAAATTATTTACCTGCAGATTTACCAGCTTTTCTTCTAAGCTGTTCTCCAACAAATTTAATACCTTTACCTTTATATGGCTCAGGTTTTCTGAATGATCTGATTTTAGCAGCTACCTGTCCTACCAAGTGCTTATCACAACTTTCAAGAGTGATAATTGGGTTAGAACGTTTTTCAGTTACAGCAGTTACTTTAACCTCAGGAGCAATTTCCATATGGATCAAGTGAGAGTAACCAAGAGCCAATTCCAAAAGCTGACCTTTTGAAGTAGCACGGTAACCAACACCTACTAATTCTTGCTCAATTTTATAACCTTCAGTTACACCGATAACCATATTGTTCACCAATGAACGGTATAAACCGTGCATTGCTTTGTGTCTTTTCTGGTTAGAAGGACGTTCTAGAACAATTTTAGTTTCTTCGACAGAAACTTTGATTTCAGTATCAATTTGTTGTGTTAATTCACCTTTAGGTCCTTTAACAACTACTGAATTATCTTTATTTACCGTTACGCTTACTCCGGCAGGCAAATTGATAGGTAATTTTCCAATTCGTGACATTTCTAATCCTCCTTAATTAATAAACGTAACACAATATTTCACCACCAACATGCTTCTGACGAGCTTCTTTGTCAGTCATAACTCCCTGAGAAGTAGAAAGAATTGCAATTCCCAAACCGTTAAGTACGCGAGGTAATTCTAAAGCTCCACAATATTTTCTTAAACCTGGTTTTGAAACACGCTTAAGATCTTTGATTGCTGGAATTTTGGTTTCAGGATGGTATTTCAAAGCAATTTTAATTACTCCTTGAAGTCCATCGTCTACAAATTTGTAGTTAAGGATATAACCTTTATCCTTAAGAATCTTTGTCATTTCTTTTTTCACGTTCGATGCTGGCACCTCAACAACTTTGTGGTTTGCCATGATCGCATTTCTTAAACGTGTAAGAAAATCTGCTATTGGATCTGTCATATAATAAAAAATTAAATTGATCCCGATTTCTCGGGACAATATTTAACAATAATCTGATAAACAAATTTTGATTACCAACTTGCCTTCTTTACTCCTGGGATTAAACCGGCTGAAGCCATCTCACGGAAAGTGATACGACTAACTCCGAATTGCCTCATATAACCTTTCGGACGACCAGTTAGTTTACATCTGTTGTGTAAACGAACAGGTGAAGAGTTTTTTGGCAAACGACTAAGAGCGATGTAATCGCCTTCCTCTTTAAGTTTAGCTCTTTTAGCTGCGTATTTTTCAACTAACTTCTGACGCTTAACTTCGCGAGCTTTCATTGATTCTTTAGCCATCGTCTTATTTTTTTAGATTTTTAAATGGTAATCCAAATTCTCTCAATAGAGCATAAGCTTCTTCGTCGGTATTCGCTGTAGTAACGAAGGTAATGTTCATACCCATGATTTTGTTTACGTTATCCAAAACAATCTCTGGGAAAATGATTTGTTCTTCGATACCTAAAGTATAGTTACCTCTACCGTCTAACTTACTCTTAATACCTTTAAAGTCACGGATACGTGGTAAAGCAACACGAACTAATTTTTCAAGAAATTCGTACATACGCTCACGACGTAGAGTTACTGTAGTACCAATTGGCATACCTTTACGAAGCTTAAAGTTCGAGATGTCTTTAGAAGACATAGTTTGAACAGCTTTCTGACCAGTAATCGCAGTCAACTCGTTTACAGAGAATTCAAGTATTTTCTTATCAGCAATCGCCGAACCAACACCTTGGTTAAGTACTATCTTCGTTAACTTAGGTGCTTGCATTACAGTTTTGTAATCGAATTCCTTCATTAAAGCAGGAACGATTTCTTCTGCATACTGTTTTTTTAGAGTCGGTGTATAGCTCATTACTTAATCTCCTCCCCTGACTTTTTAGAGTATCTAACTAATTTATTGTTGTCGCCCATTTTTCTACCAATACGGGTAGCTTTTCCTGTTGAAGGATCTTTCACATTTAAGTTAGAAATGTGAATTGAGGCTTCTTTTTTAACGATACCACCTTGAGGATTCTCAGCGTTTGGTTTAGTATGTTTAGAGATCATGTTTACACCTTCAACGATCGCGCGTTGCTTGTCAACAAGAACCTCTAATACTTTACCTTCCTGTCCTTTTGATTCCCCAGCGTTTACAATAACGGTATCACCCTTTTTAATATGTAACTTCATTGTTCTAGGTTTACAAAGATTATAAAACTTCTGGTGCTAAAGAAACGATCTTCATATCAGTGTCACGTAACTCTCTTGCAACAGGTCCAAAAATACGGGTTCCTCTCATTTCACCAGCAGTGTTTAACAAAACACATGCGTTATCGTCGAAGCGAATATAAGATCCGTCTTGTCTTCTAATCTCTTTTTTGGTGCGAACAACAACTGCTTTTGTTACTGTTCCTTTTTTCATATCGGAACCGGCGATAGCGTTCTTCACGGTAACCACAATTTTATCTCCAATTGAAGCATAACGTTTTTTGGTACCGCCTAACACGCGGATACAAAGTACTTCCTTTGCTCCACTGTTATCAGCTACTAATAGTCTACTTTCTGTTTGTATCATGATTACTTAGCTCTTTCAATAATTTCCACTAATCTCCAACTCTTATTTTTACTTAAAGGTCGGGTTTCCATGATTTTTACGGTATCACCTTCGTTACAGGTGTTTTCCTCGTCGTGAGCAGTGAATTTTTTGGTTTTGTTCACAAATTTACCGTAAATCGGGTGTTTTTCCTTTGTATGAACTGCAACAGTAATGGATTTTTCCATTTTGCTGCTAACCACAACCCCGATACGCTCTTTTCTAAGATTTCTTTCCATCACTTTTTTACTTTTCAGTTAATTGTCTCTGACGTAACTCTGTCATCAATTTGGCAATGTTGCGTCTCGTTTCCTTAATTTGCAAAGGATTTTCCAAAGGTGAAATAGCGTGATTTAGTCTGAAGCGAGTTAATGATGCTCTTTCAGCATCCAACTTTTCTACTATTTCCTGTGTTGTTAACTCTTTAATTTCTGAATTCTTCATGATTAATCATTTGAACTTTCAACATAATCACGTCTTACGACAAACTTTGTAGTAACAGGTAATTTTTGAGCTGCAAGACGCAATGCCTCTTTAGCTACTTCGTAAGGAACACCCTCACATTCGAATAACATTCTTCCTGGTGAAACAGGAGCAACGAATCCTTCTGGAGAACCCTTACCCTTACCCATACGTACCTCTGCAGGCTTCTTAGTGATTGGCTTATCTGGAAAAATACGAATCCAGATTTGACCTTGTCTCTGCATATATCGGGTTACTGCCACACGAGCAGCTTCAATTTGACGACCAGTAATCCACTTTTCTTCAAGTGACTTGATCCCAAAAGATCCGAATGCCAATTCAGTACCGCGACCTGCGTTACCTTTCATTCTTCCCTTTTGTTGTCTTCTAAATTTTGTCCTTTTTGGTTGTAACATCGTACTAATTCTTTAAAATTTAAAGACTACTTCTTTTTTCTTCTATTAAAACCACCTTTTCCTTTTGGACCACGGCTGTCTTTCATGCCAGCGTTAGGAGTAAGATCACGTTTACCGTAAACTTCACCTTTACAGATCCAAACTTTGATACCGATCAAACCGTAAGTAGTCAAAGCTTCAGCTTGACAGTAATCGATATCAGCTCTTAAGGTATGAAGTGGAGTACGTCCTTCTTTATACATTTCAGAACGTGCCATTTCCGCTCCATTCAAACGGCCAGAAATCTGAATTTTGATTCCTTCAGCACCCATTCTCATAGTAGAAGCAATAGCCATTTTAATTGCTCTTCTGTAGGCGATACGACCTTCAATCTGACGAGCAATGTTATTAGCAACGATTACAGCATCCATTTCTGGACGTTTAATTTCGAAGATATTAATTTGTACTTCTTTGTCTGTAATCTTCTTCAACTCTTCTTTCAACTTGTCAACTTCCTGACCACCTTTCCCGATAATGATACCAGGACGAGCAGTGTTGATAGTGATCGTAATTAATTTAAGAGTTCTTTCGATAATGATTTTAGAAATACTTGCTTTCGCTAAACGAGCATTCAGGTACTTTCTAATTTTGGTATCTTCAACAAGCTTATCGCCGTAGTTTTTTCCGCCAAACCAGTTAGAATCCCATCCTCTGATGATTCCTAGTCTATTTCCTATTGGATTTACTTTTTGTCCCATTCTAACTATTCTTTAGTATTATCGGCAGTTTTGCTACCCAATAATATAGTTACATGATTTGATCTTTTTCTAATTCTATGTGCTCTCCCTTGTGGAGCTGGTCTTAGACGCTTAAGGATTCTTGCTGAATCAACACAAATTTCTTTGATGTATAATTCACTTTCTTCAATTCTTTGACCTTCGTTCTTTGCTTGCCAGTTGGCAATCGCAGAAAGCAATAGTTTTTCTACGCGAATTGATGCTTCTTTCGGACTGAAACGAAGTACATCTAAAGCTCGGTTCACCTCCATACCTCTTACCATATCGGCAACAAGTCTCATTTTGCGAGGCGAAGTAGGAACATTTTTCAAGCTAGCAAATGCTTTGCTCTTTTTTTCCTCCTTTATTTGGTTTGCTCTTATTCTTTTTCTTGCACCCATTTTTACAAATTCAAAATGTTAATTAAAACGCTTCACGCTATTTTTTCTTCTTGTCAGCGTGACCTCTAAAAGTACGAGTTGGCGCAAATTCACCTAATTTATGTCCTACCATGTTTTCAGTAACATAAACTGGAATGAATTTGTTTCCGTTGTGAACGGCAACTGTGTGACCTACGAAATCCGGAGAGATCATAGAACGTCTTGACCAGGTTTTAATCACAGATTTCTTTCCTGATTCATTTTGCTCCAATACTCGTTTCTCCAATTTGAAATCGATAAAAGGGCCTTTTTTTAATGAACGACTCATAACAATCTAATTAATCAAATTACTTTTTCCTTCTTTCTACAATATACTTATTAGAAGCGTTTTTCTTAGCTCTGGTTTTGAATCCTTTCGCTAATACACCGGTTCTAGAACGTGGATGTCCACCTGAAGATTTACCTTCACCACCACCCATTGGGTGATCAACTGGATTCATTACCACACCACGAACACGAGGTCTTCTTCCTAACCAACGAGTACGACCAGCTTTACCACTTCTTTCCAATGCATGGTCAGCATTAGAAACAGTACCAATAGTAGCCTTACAAGTTACCAGGATCATTCTAACTTCGCCAGAAGGTAATTTGATCATTGCATATTTGCCTTCTCTTGAAACAAGTTGAGCATATGCACCAGCGCTACGAGCCATCACAGCACCTTGAGAGGGTCTTAATTCAATGTTATGAATTATTGTACCTAATGGGATATCAGATAATGGCATTGAGTTTCCTATTTCAGGAGCTACCTTTTCACCAGAAAGCAAAGTTTGTCCAACTTCAAGTCCGTTTGGAGCGATGATGTAACGTTTCTCACCGTCAGCATACACAAGCAATGCGATGCGTGCAGTACGGTTTGGATCGTACTCAATCGAAACAACTTTTGCAGGAACCCCATCTTTGTCTCTTTTGAAATCAATAACTCGATATCTTCTCTTGTGACCACCACCTATATATCTCATTGTCATCTTACCAGTGTTATTTCTACCACCAGTTTTCTTCATTGGTCTTAACAATGATTTCTCAGGTTTGACTGTAGTTACCTGCTCAAAGGTATTTAGAATCTTATTTCTTTGACCAGGAGTTACAGGTTTTAATTTACGTACAGCCATTTTCTAATTAAATATTGCTATAAAAATCTATATTATCACCTTCAACTAAAGTAACGATCGCCTTTTTCCAAGACGCAGTTCTTCCCTCAATAGCACCTGCTTTTGTAAAACGGCTCTTTTTCTTACCCTGATAATTCATGGTATTTACAGATGCCACTTTAACATTGTACATTGATTCTACTGCTGCCTTAATTTCGATCTTTGTCGCTCTACGATTCACAACAAAACCAAAGCGATTGAATTTTTCGCTTTGCTCAGTCATTTTCTCAGTAACGATTGGCTTAATTAAAATATCCATTTTTTTTAAACTTAGTTTAGTTTAAACATTTCATCAAGTCCTTTTACAGAACTTTCTACAAACACCAAAGTTGAAGCTTTCATAATGTCATAAGTTGCAAGGTCAGAAACACGAACAACGTTAACATTCTTCAAATTACGAGAAGACAAATATATGTTTTTATTATCTTCAGATAAAACTAAAAGTACTTTTTTATCAGCTACTTTTAAGCTGTTCTGAAGTTCAACAAAACTTTTTGTCTTAGGAGCTTCGAAATTGAAATCTTCAACTACCATTAAAGCATCGTTTTGAGCTTTGATCGTTAAAGCAGATTTACGAGCCAACTGCTTCAGTTTTTTATTCAATTTGAAACCGTAGTTTCTTGGACGAGGACCGAATATGCGTCCACCTCCTCTGAAGATAGGTGACTTAATGCTACCAGCACGTGCTGTACCAGTACCTTTTTGTTTCTTAATTTTAGCAGTACTACCAGAAATCTCAGCTCTCTCTTTCGATTTGTGAGTTCCCTGACGTTGATTTGCTAAAAATTGCTTTACGTCTAGGTAAATAGCATGCTCATTTGGTTCGATGCCAAAAACTGAATCATTTAATTCAATTTTTCTACCAGTATCTTCTCCAGCTGTGTTTAAAATCGCTAATTCCATTACTTCTCAATAATTACGTATGAACCTTTAGACCCTGGAAGAGATCCTTTAACTAACAATAGGTTATTTTCTTTGATAACCTTTAGAACCTGAAGGTTTTGAACCTTCACGTTTTCCCCACCTGTACGTCCGGCCATTCTCATGCCTTTAAATACACGTGCTGGGTAAGATGCAGCACCAATAGAACCAGGCGCACGTAAACGGTTATGCTGACCGTGTGTTTGTCCACCTACTCCGCCAAAACCATGACGTTTTACTACCCCTTGGAAACCTTTACCTTTTGAAACACCTGAGATATCCACATATGGAGTACCTTCAAATAATTCAACGTCGATAACGTCTCCTAACTGGTACTCATTTTCAAAATCTGAAAACTCAACTAGTTTTTTCTTAGGAGTTGTGTTTGCCTTTTTAAAGTGCCCATCTAGCGCCTTAGTTGTTCGCTTTTCTTTCTTTTCATCAAAAGCCAACTGAAGTGCTTCGTAACCGTCAGACTCAACAGTCTTAATTTGCGTTACAACACATGGACCTGCCTCAATGACAGTGCATGGAATATTTTTTCCCTCGGCACTGTAAACGGAAGTCATTCCGATTTTTTTTCCAATTAATCCTGGCATTTCTCTTTACTTTTTTAAAA
>JAOARS010000228.1 GCA_025210415.1 Marinifilum sp.
GTGTTGTATTTCGATAAAGACAGGATCAATTGTCGTTTAGCTTACGCTTACCGATCAGACTACCTCCGCCAGCTAGGCGATACCGGAGAACGTGTATCGCAAACCGTATTTACCGAGGGCAAGTCAAAATTAAATTTCCGTATCGCCTATAATTTCCTTAAGTACAGAAACCTACAACTTTCCTTTAGTGCCGCCAACCTTACCAATGCCGACCAGTCAGGCTACATCGGATCACCCGGTAACAATTATCAGTTTATCGATATCGATCGTATTTACACTTTAGGCATAAGGTTAAAAATATAGGTGATAGATGATTTACAATGAGTATTCAACATTCATTTCTGATTTAATTTTCACACTGGTATATACTGCCGTGTGGCAGCTAAACACTTCGCAAGCTGCCACGCTTCTATATTGTCAGGCATAAGCCCAATACTTAAATTCAACATCTTGCATGCTTGGAGGTATTGTTTTATATTAACTATTGAGTGATGACGAAAACGACAGCTCAGGCTAAACTTTAAAAAATGTTCCATTTTGGCATAGGGTATATGACTTTTGGGCGTACTTAATTAAAGTAAGCGATTCTAAAGGAATGTCTGTTTAGTGTTTGCAAAAACAAGAATGCAGTTGTCGCCTTATGCAAGTTTGAAAGTGCAACTTATACCAATTTTATTTTGGAATGAGCGTTAAATTGTTTTGAATATTTTGAGTTTAGACAAGTTAAAAAATTAAGGCATAGCAGAGTTACGGCGCAATTTTTTAATGAAGTGTAAACTTAAAATAGCAGAAAAATAATGCTCATTTCAATGTAATATTGGTATTAATGGTTCTTACAATAATTTGGGTACAAAATTTATACATCAATGACACAACAAGTTTTAAAATTAGTTTTAGTTTTTAGCCTTCTTTCAGGAGGTATGGCAAGTGCCAACCATAATGCTGATAAAAATAAAGGGCAAAGGCCCAATATCCTCTGGATTTATTTAGAAGACGTAAGTGGTTGGATGAGCTGCTATGGCGATACGGTAATCGAAACCCCCAACATGGATGCCTTGGCCGATGAAGGGATCCGCTTTAACCGGTATTACGCTACGGCAGGGGTTTGTTCGGCTTCACGTTCTGCCGTTTTAACCGGAATGATGCAAACCACCATAGGGGCACATCACCACCGCAGCAGCCGTGCTGAGTGGCGCGGCAAAAAATTTGATAAATTTGAGCGCAACGACTTGCCCCAAGAGGTGGTTCCATTGCCTGTTGCCTTTCGTAAGGCAGGTTACTACACCTTTAACGAAGGGGGGAAGGACGATTATAACTTTATGCACGACATCGATGAGCTTTATGATTACGAACGCGGCATGCACGAAAAAGGCTGGGCGCCCCGATCGTTTTTAGCTGGCGATTGCTTAAGCGGAAACAAGGAAAACAAACCCTGGTTTGGTCAATTGCAGTTGGCAGGTGGAAAATTAAGGAAGCTAAAACCAGTAACCTCTCGCGAAAATATTCCGGTGTTTCCCTATTACCCCAACATTCCCGAAATACGCGAAGAAATTGCTTACCATTATGACTGCCTAATGGAAACCGATAAACAGGTGGGCCAAATTATTGAGAAGTTAAAGGAAATGGGAGCGTACGAAAACACCATTATTTTCCTGTTCAGCGATCATGGGATGAAACTCCACCGACACAAGCAGTTTTTATATGAAGGGGGGATAAAGATGCCATTTGTTTTGTTGGGGCCCGGAATTGAAAAAGGAAAAGTAAATGAACAACTGGTCAGCGGTATTGACCTTTCGGCAACCAGCCTGGCACTTGCAGGGATAGATGTACCGAAAAAAATGGAAGGTAAAAATATCCTCGGCCCTAAGTACAAAGAACGGGATTATGTCATTTCTGCTCGCGACCGTTGCGATTTTGCCATCGAAAGGATACGGGCCGTAATTACTCCCAAATTCAAATACCTGAAAAACTATTTGACCGACCGCTCGTATATGCAACCCACCTATAAAGATAATTGGCCGGTTACCAAGCGTTTGCGCGAAATGATGGAAAAAGGGCAAATGAACAAGGATCAGCTTGTGTTTTTCGGCAACAACAAGCCTGCCGAAGAGTTGTACGATCTGGAAAACGACCCACACGAGTTACATAATCTGGCCAACAATCCCAAATACAACAAGGTGCTGAAAAAACACCAAAAAATACTAAAACACTGGATTAAAGAAACCGGTGATAAAGGACAAAAAGCAGAGTCGGAAATTAGCTTGAGGTGTGTCTATCAGCGTTGGGGAAAAAGGTGTGTAAATCCTGAATACGATAAAATAAAGCAAAGTAATATTAAGTAATTATGAACCTGGTAAGCCTGTACGGTGTAAACCCTGAATGGGGTGGTTCTGTTACAGGTTTGCTATGTTGTAAAAATATTTCCTAAAATAGTATGACTATGATTTTTAGATTGTTTGTTTTAATGTTTGTTTTGCTTGCTTTTTCTTCCTGCACCCAAAATACCGATCGTTTAAAACTGAATTCGCCCGATGATAAAGTAGAGTTGGGAATAGAGCTGATCGAAAACAAATTGCACTACCGGGTATTGTGGCACGGTAAAGAAATGATAGGCCTTTCGGGCATGGGGATATTCGAAGGAGCCCAGGTTGATGTTACAGGCTTTAAAATCAACGAGAGAGATAGTACCTGGAAAACGGTATGGGGGCAATTCAGCACCATCAGGGACCATTACAGGGAGCTCGAAATAGATATCGAATCCAAGGGTATAAAAGGAAAACTGCTGGCAAGGGCCTACAACCAGGGAGTTGCATTTCGCTTTGTGCTGCCGCAGGGGCAAAAAGACGGGAAAGCAACCCTTACCTGCGACTATAACATAAATGCCGAAAGCAACTTTTTTGCGCCATTTGCCGAAAATGAGCCTTTAGGGCCATTAAAGCTGGATGAACTCTCTAAGAAATTAGAAGAAATAGCGAACTCTGAAAAATGGAACAGGAAAAAGAAGAAGACAAACAATCAGGGGCGCGCCCTTTTTCTACCTTTAGTGGTGGAAACTCCCGGGCAATCGTACATGGCCCTGTTAGAATCCGATTTGTATGCGGCATCTGGTTTCGGTTTAATGAACTTAAGTATTGAAAACCAAACGTTTGTCTCAACCAATGAAGCGCCGCTCAGCTCTGAAGAACTGGTAACACCCTGGCGTGTCATTTTATTGGGTAAAACGGCTGGCGACCTTGTAACCAACACCCTAACCGTAAATTTGGCCACACCATCTAAACTCGAAAATACCGATTGGATAAAACCCGGGCTCACCCTTTGGGACTGGCGTGTGCATGGCTATACGGCCAATGATGGCTTTACCTATGGAATAGATACTGAAAGTTACAAGCGTTTTATCGATTTTGCTGCCGAGTATGGAGTCGATTATTTTTTGATCGATGACGCCTGGTATTCAAAAGTCAGCAAAGGCCATTTCGAATTATCGGAGAAACTCGATTTGCAGGCAGTTATTGATTATGCCGCAAAAAAAGAGGTGGATTTGATGCTGTACTACGACCGCCACCGGGGCGAATATGGCGATGAGGAATTGTTCCCCTACTACCAATCCCTGGGCATGAAAGGCATCAAATATGGCTTTATGGGCACCAACGTACCCTTTACAAGGTCGGCCATACAACAAAGTGCAAAAAGCCAATTGTTGATTGATTTTCACGATTCCCCCGTACCTTTTACAGGAATCAGACGAACACTGCCCAATGCCATTACGCGCGAATATTGCCATGCACAACAAGATAGCCGAAGGGCCTTTACCCCGGAGTCCTTCCTAAAAATGGCTTTGGTAAATGCAGTTACCGGTCCCTTGGATATGAACAACGGCAATTTTGATTTAACGGGAATAAACACCGGGAAACGTCAAAAAGGCCCCAAAAAGCTGAACTCCTACCCAAGCACCGTGGTCTCCGAAGCAGCCCGCACATTGGTTATATTTAGCGGTTTGGTTTGTATACCTGATGCACCGGAAGCCTACAGGGCAAAGAGCGACTTGTTCGAGTTTATAGCAAAGCAGCCCGTTGGTAAGTGGGACGAAAGTAAAGTGTTGAACTCAAAAATTGGGGAATACATTACAACAGCCCGCCGTGCAGGTAAAGAGTGGTTTGTAGGTAGCGTGTATTCGCAAAAAGGCGGAACGCTGGATATAAAGCTTGATTTTCTGGAAGAAGGGAAAGAATACCAGGTAAACTATTACGAAGATACCGAGGAAACACACTGCAAAACCAACCCCGAAGCTTACCGAATTAGAAAAGGCACGGTAAAAAAAGGCGACGAGCTTAAAGCAGTGCTTGCACCGGGAGGTGGCCATTGCATGTGGATACGACCTGTGTAGTTTTACCTTAAATTGATTGGTTCTGAACATGAAAGTAAAAATAACATCTGTAATTATCCTTATAATTGCCTCAACTTTAAGCTTAAGGGCTAAAGATAAAGCAGGCAAGCCAAATATCGTATTGGTCTTAATCGACGATATGGCTTGGTCGGACGTGGGGTATAACGGAGGTGCCGGTGGGTTTTACGAAACCCCCAATATTGATGCCGTGGCAAAAGAAGGTATTGTGTTTAATCGCTTTTATCCCGGCGGCCCCAATTGTGCGCCTACGCGCGCTTGTATTCTTTCGGGCATGTACACCCCGCGTACAAAAATATACACGCCAGGTCGTCAAGCCAAAGGCAATCCTGCCGACATGCGTTTTTTTGTTCCGGCAAAAGATAGAAAAGGGGACGAACATGCGCTTGATTCGCGAGCCGCTTTGAGCCCTTCTGTAAGCTCCGTGGCAGAGCTATTGAATTCGGCAGGATATGTCACGTCCAAAATTGGAAAATGGCATGTGGGAGCCGATAAGCAGGGATTTGATGAGTGGACTTCGGATGGAATAAATAAAAACGATAAAAAATATTACAACGATCCTTTGGCTACCGATCGCATGACGGCTGCAGCCTGCAATTTTATACAACAAAACAAAGACAAGCCATTCTTTCTCTATTTTGCACCTTGGGATGTCCATACACCGTTGGTGGCAAAGAAAAAAATCGTTAAAAAATACGAGAATAAATGGGCAAACTGGCCCGATAAATCAAAACAATGGTCGCCAAGCTATGCCGCCATGATAGAAGTGATGGACAACAGCGTTGGACAGCTCCGCGATAAATTACAGGAAATGGGCTTGCAGGGCAATACCCTTTTTATGGTTGTGTCGGACAATGGTGGCCCTGCCGGGCATACCACCAACCAACCCCTGAAGGGGGCCAAAGGAACCATTTACGAAGGGGGGATACGCACGCTTGGAACGGCCGTTTGGCCCGGGCATATCCAATCTGGCACGCAAACAGATGATCCAATAACCGGAGTGGATATGATGCCTACGTTTGCCGAGCTGGCAGACGCACAATTGCCCGGTAAGCAGCCCGTAGACGGAATTTCATTTGCAAAACTGCTGAAAACAAACAGGCCAATGCCCGAACGTCCTATATTTTGGCATTATCCCTTATACATGACTGGAAAGCCTGCTCGTAAAGGGTTGCCTGGCGATGCTGTTTTGCCCATATACGGAACACGTATTATGAACTGGCGTGCCGTGCCATCATCGGCCATTATGAAAGGCGATTGGAAACTCATTTATTTTTACGAATACGAAAAATACGAATTATATAACCTGGCAAACGATATAGGCGAAGAACACGATTTGTCACAAAGCCATCCCGGTAAAGCGAAGGAAATGTATGACGAATTGATGAATTGGGTAAACGAAACCGGGGCCGACATCCCAAGCCGGTTAAACCCTGATTTTAAACATTAAAATAAATTCAATAAAATGAACAAGACGATATTAACATTGCTTAGTCTTCTTTTGGTGTCTGCCAACTTGACAATTGCTAAAGCAAGCAAGCATTTAAAACCGAATAAAAAACCAAACATTATTTTTATTTTGGCCGATGACCTGGGCTATGGCGACGTTTCGTGTTACAACGAAAACTCAAAGATTAAAACACCCAATATGGACAAACTGGCATCTGGCGGCGTACAGTTTACCGATGCCCACACCAGTTCTTCGGTGTGCACCCCCACGCGTTATGGAATTTTAACTGGGCGTTACAACTGGCGTACACGTTTAAAAAAAGGCGTATTAAGTGGTTATAGCAAGGCACTTATCGCAAAAGAACGGGTTACAGTAGCCAAATTTCTTCACGATAATGGATACCATACAGCCTACATCGGCAAGTGGCATTTGGGCTGGGATTGGGCCATAACCAAAGAAGATGAAAAATCCCGCGATAGCTTTAAGGCCAAGCCCGAAGTGGACTTCTCGAAGCCCGTAAAAAATGGGCCCAACACGCTTGGGTTCGATTATAGTTATGGTTTTTGCGGTTCGTTGGATATGGCACCTTATGTTTGGGTGGAGAATGGCAAGCCAACAATGCCCCCTACCCAATACACTGTTAACGAAGAAAAGCAAAGCTGGTGGCGCGGAGGATTAACGTCTGACGATTTTAATCATGAACAGGTATTGCCCGATGTAACAAAAAAAACAGTTCATTACATTAATCAACAGGCCAATAAAGAAAAGCCATTTTTTATTTATATGCCGCTTCCTGCGCCGCACACACCCATTTTGCCAACCAAAGCATTTAAAGGCAAAAGTGGTTTGGACAACATTTATGGCGATTTTGTATTGATGGTCGATTGGGTAGTAGGAGAAGTAATGGAGGCTTTAGAAAAACAGGGAATAGCCGAAAATACCCTGGTTGTTTTTACCAGTGACAACGGTTGCTCGCCCCAGGCCGATTTCGAACAGTTGGCCACCAAAGGCCATAACCCAAGTTATGTTTTCCGTGGCACCAAAGCTGATATTTTTGAAGGCGGCCACCGTGTGCCTTATATCATGAGTTGGAAAGGCACCATTGAAGCAGGCAAATCGGACCAATTGCTTTGCACCACCGATTTTTTTGCAACCATGGCTGATGTTATCGGAGCTGGGTTTCCCGATAATGTGGCTGAAGACAGTTACAGTTACCTGCCGGCTACCAGCCTAAAGTCCAAAGCTAAAACACGCAAAAGTATTGTTCATCATTCGGTAAATGGCTCGTTTGCTTACCGTAAAGGCGATTGGAAAGTGAATTTCTGTCCGGGTTCGGGCGGTTGGAGCTACCCCCGTCCTAAAAAAGACGCGGAAGCCCTGGCAAAACTTCCCAAAGTTCAGCTATACCATTTAGCCAATGATATGGCCGAAGAAAACAACTTGGAAGCAAAACACCCGGCTATGGTAAAACAGTACAAAAAAGAATTACTCGAAATTATTGATAACGGCCGCAGTACCAAAGGAAAAAAACAATGCAATGATACGGTTAAAAGCTGGCCACAGTTAGATCGTTTAAGGAAATCCAATTAAAATGAAAACAAAAAATATTCAAAAACCGATGTTAACTCGATTATTTACTTACGCTTTGTTGGGCTGCCTTGTAACGGGGGTGATGGCTTGCAATGCCTCAAACTGTGAAAAGAAGCAAAGACCTAACATTATTTATATTTTGGCCGATGACCTGGGCTATGGCGATCTGGGCTGTTACGGACAAGAAGTGATAAAAACACCTCAAATCGACAAACTGGCTGGCCAGGGAATGCGCTTTACCGACCATTATGCAGGCAGTACCGTATGTGCACCATCAAGAGGTGCATTAATGACCGGACAGCATACTGGCCATGCCTATATCCGCATGAACGACAAAGGCTTGGAACTGCGTAAAAATCCCGATGATATAACGGTAGGAAAATACTTACAAGACGCAGGTTATCATACCGCCATGATAGGGAAAGCATGCACGGGTTGCGATAATACCCCCGGGCATGTCAACCAAAAGGATTTCGATTACTTTTTTGGTTACTTGGGGCATGGGCAGGCGCACACCTATTTCCCCAAGTTTTTACACAGGAACGAAAAACAGATAAACTATCCCAATAACGGAGGTGAAGAAACGTGGAGGGGCGAAACCTACAGTTCCGATCTTTTTATCGGGGAAGCACTGGGTTATATCGAAAATAAAAAGGACGAACCATTTTTCTTACTGTACTCATCGCCACTGCCCCATGCACAGGTATGGGCGCCTGAGGAATTCGAAAAAGAGTACAAAGGTAAGTTTGAAGAGGAACCATTTACAGGAAGAGGCAAAAACAAGCATTATGGAACGAGCCTTACGCCACACGCCACCACCGCTGCTATGATTTCCCGGTTAGACTGGGAAGTAGGACAAATTATGGCAAAGCTTGAATCCTTGGGGCTTGCAGACAACACCATCATCATGTTTTCAAGTGATAATGGCCCGCATGAAGAGGGTGGCAGAAAACCTGAGTTTTTTAAGAGTTCGGGACCTTTCCGTGGCATCAAGCGCGATTTATACGAAGGAGGAATACGTGTGCCTTTTATCGTGAAGTGGCCAGGGACTGTTAAGCCGGGTTCTACATCGCATCATGTGAGTGCATTTTGGGATATACTGCCCACAATGGCCGATATAGCAGGCGTGGATAGCCCCCAAAATATTGATGGTATTTCTTTGTTGCCTACGCTAAAAGGCCATAACAAAAAGCAAGTGGAGCATGACTATCTGTATTGGGAGTTTAAGAAATTAAAAAATGGTAAAAGAGCACTTCGCAAAGACGACTGGAAGCTGCTTCAGTTTACCAATACAAAATCTGGCAAAGTACATTATGAGCTTTACAACTTGGTTGACGACCCGGCCGAATCCAATAACTTGATTCAACAGGAAAGCAAAATTGCTGCAGAACTTAAAGCCTTGATGAAAGGAGCTTATTCGGAATCGGAACTCAAGATGTTTAGGTTTTAATATTAGGATATTAACTCGATGTCAACAATATTCAGAAACTGTTTAAATTTTGTTTTTATGAGTTATTTTGAATGAATTAAGTGTTTAGACAAGGTAAAATTGATGCGAATAGCATCGCTATTTAAAGAAATTTTACAGAAGTATAAACGCTTAAAGTCGTCCAAAGAAACCGAAGGATAAAACGTAAACAGTTTCTCAATACCATAGCATCATGTTTAATTGCTACCCTGACAACAAGTATCCATGCCATTTGTAACCTTAGCGTACTTGGCGAAAACCTTTACCGTTGCGTGGAATAACGAGAAATAACGCACTAGTGTCAAGTCAAGTGTGAGATTCGGGTAAGTCGCAGTTATTTTTCGCGTTTTGTAAAATTAGAAAAAGTAAGCATAGCCGTAGCTACGTGAGTCTTTTTATAATGAAATAAAACCGAAAAAGAACAAGGTTTGGCCTGATAGATTATACTTGACTTGACACCAGATATGAATAGTTAATGATGATAGTTGATTGAAAATGAATAAATTGAACATTATGGCTTGGTGCCTTATGGCCTTCATTGTAGTATGCAGTTGCCAAACAACCACCAAAAAACAAGCTACGGAAAAAACTACAAAAACCCCCAACATCGTATTTATAATGGCCGACGACCTGGGTTGGCAAGATGTGGGTTTTATGGGCAGTAAATGGTTTGAAACACCCAACCTGGATCAGTTGGCAGAAGAAAGCTTGGTATTTAATCAAGCTTATATGTACCCCACTTGTTCCCCATCGAGAACGGCATTGCTAACCGGACGGCAATCGTTCCGTACCGGGGTATATACGGTTCCCGTGCTGGAGAGGGGCAATAAGCAAAACAATATTTTCTCCAGGTGGACCGTGGGTGCTGAACACCCGGTTTATTCGCAACCTTTAAACAAGGCGGGGTACAAATTGATACACTTGGGCAAATGGCACATTGTAGGGCCCCATCCCGAAAAGGAAAAAAAATATCCTTTTGGCAAAAAACTCAGGCAACCGGGTAATGGCGATGTAAGCTGGGTTGAAAAGCACAAAAAAGACTATGTGCAATATTATCCCGAGGGTCGTGGTTTCCATAAAAACGTGGGTGGCACCTGGTGGGGCGATCCCGCACGCGGATATGCAGACGGCTACAAGGCCGAGAGTGGTGGTTATAAAGCACCTTTTAAAAATCCTTTTATCGAAGAGAAGGAGAACGATCAGTGGTTGACCGACCGTTTGACCGATGAGGCCATCGACTTTATGGATAAAAATAAGGATGAACCCTTTTTTGTAAATCTGCATTATTATGCACCACACCGTCCTACGGTTCCCAGAAACAAGGAGTGGCTCCAAAAATTCATGAACAAAACGCCTGATGCCACAACCGGGCAAGGTTTAAAACGATTGGAAGAGATGGCGGGTTACGCCACTATGGTGCAGTCGATAGACGAAAATGTAAAACGAATCATGGATTATCTCGATAAGGAGGGGCTTCGAGAAAACACCTTGGTTGTGTTTACTTCCGACAATGGTTTTAACGGACTGCAAAGTTGCAATAATCGCCTGAGGGGTGCCAAAGGAAATGTTTACGAAGGCGGAATACGTGTGCCAGCATTGATAAACTGGAAAGGTAAGGTACAATCGGGGGTTAGCGATGTACCAATTTGCGGAATGGATTATTTCCCTACCTTCCTTGACCTGTCTAATATTAAAGATTACACTGAAACACTGGACGGCAACAGCATTGTGCCACTTTTGGAAGGCAAACCGATGAAGGAGCGTGCTCTTTTCTGGCATTTGGCCAGTGCTTATAAAGATATGCCTTGCTCTATTATCCGAAAAGGGAATTATAAATTGATACAATTTTTGCTTGACGGTAAAGTGGAATTGTATAACCTCAAAAACGATTTGAAAGAGAGCGTTGATCTTGCCGAATCGCAGGTAGATGTTAAAAATGAATTGTTGGCCGAACTGCAAAAATGGCGCAAAGACAACAAGGTACCTCTGCCACCAGCCTCGGTACTAGAGTATTAATAAACGATTTGAAAATGGTTTTATCTAACAATATTTCGTTAATAGTTTTTAATTATCAGGAGTATAGCGATTGGGATGCTTAAGATGCAATTTTGTAATGCGCAGGTTTTAAGCGTCTTGCAAATTAAGCCAATGACTAAAAACGGATCTGTATGAAAAAATAGTGGGTAGATTGCTAAGGTTCACGTTATTTGGGATTAGCAATACCGCCATTTAGCCCGCAGGCTGATATCCATGGGCATTAGCGGAGGACAGAAAAATTTGGAGCCCGTCCGGCTGGAGGACAAAATGAAGGACATGCAATAGCTTGGATACCCTCAAACAAATCATATAACGTTTAAATGGGTGTAGGGTAGAGGCCCCCGGTAAACCATTATCCACTAAAATCCATACAAACTTCAAAACTAACGAACTATTAAATTTAAGTAACGAATATAAAAAAAATGAAAAACAAACGATCACATTTAATTGGTGCGGTGACACTTGTATTATTGATACTAAGTGCCTGTACCCCCCAAATGGTACAAAACGTACATGTTTCTGTAAACGGGAACGATAATAATAGCGGCATCAGTTTGGAAAAATCACTAAAAACACTCGAAGCAGCCAAATTAAAGGTTAAGGAACTTCGAAAAAAAGGAAGCGAGGGAAACATAGAGGTGTTGGTACATGGCGGTACTTATTATATGGACAAGGTACTGATTTTTACACCGGAGGATTCGGCACCGGAAGGGAGCTATACCATTTTTAAGGCGGCCGAAGGTGAAACTCCGATATTGAGTGGCGGTAAAAAAATAACCAACTGGAAAAAGGCCGAGGCCTATCCCGAACATTTACCCCAAGTGGCTCAAGGTAAGGTGTGGGTGGCCGAATTGGAGTGGCTGAACAAAACAAACCGTTTTCACGCATTGATGCTTGATGGTCGTTTCTTAAAAAGAGCGCGGTCTAAGCCCATTGAGGTATATAGCGAAGGCTTGGTAAAGGAGAAACACAGCCATATGAAAGAAATGAAACACCGTACCCATTTCTATTACAAACAAGCGGGTGATGTTAAGCCATTTAGAAATTGGGAGAACATGGACGACATTGAATTGTACATCCAACCCACTAAAAAGTGGCTGGTCAACTATCTTCCTTTAAGTAAGGTAGACCAAAAATCCCGAAAGGTAAAGTTGGCAAAACCTGCCACCTATAGTGTTTCTGAAAATCCGGGTTTTGTAGAAAATGCCATCGACTATTTGGACGAACCAGGAGAGTGGTGTGTGAACACAAGCACTAAAAAATTATATTACTGGCCAAAAAATGAAAGGCCTGATGACGATATCTTAGTTACTTATTTGGATGAGATTATCAGAGTAGAGGGAGTTAGCGACGCAAGCCTAAAAGGTGACAAGGAACAACCCGTAAGGGGCTTGGTGTTTGAAGGATTAACCTTTTCAAATGCCGACAGGCAGCGTTGGGAACCAAACGATATTGGTCTGCAACACGACTGGGACATGTGGGATAAAGACAATGGCTTAATCCGTTTCAAAAGTGCCGAAGATTGTAGAATTACCGAGTGTAAATTTATTAACACAGCTAGTGATGGCGTACGTTTGGACCGTTATGCCCAGCATATCACCATTGAAAAATCACACTTCGAAAACCTAGGGGGCGTAGGCGTGCTTATGGCCGGTTACGGGCCGGGAAAAAAAGATGTGAATCATCATAACAAGGTAAGTCATAATGTAATGACCAAAACCGGACAGATTTTTTTACATTCGCCTGCGGTATTTGTGTGGCAAAGCGGGCATAACCTGGTGAACAACAATCATGTTTACGACCTGGGTTATACGGGAATGGTATTTTCCGGGGTGCGCAGACGCTTTTTCCACTCCATCTTTAACGCCGATAACCCCTTTGAAACATGGATGGTGCCCACCGAAGCCATGGAGCATTTACCCACCATCCGATGGGACGAAGTGGCACTGGATCATGGTATCGAAAATTGGGATTCTTACGAACCTTTTATGCACACACGAGGTAATAAAATCGAATATAACGAAATACACGACTGCATGAAATTGTTGCACGATGGTAATGCTATATATATGTCGGCCAATGGTAAAGATAACAAGATTAGTCATAACGTGATATATAACCACCCCAAAGGCGGCTCTATTAGAACGGATGACGATGCGCACGGATGTACGATAAACGGAAACCTGGTTTTTGGTACGCGTTCCGCCCTGGCTATTCGGGTAAAGGGTTTAAACACAACTGTAAACAACTACTTAATAAATGCTTATTTTACCACAGGTTTTGCAGGTAATACCTGTGATACCAATTCTGTTTTCAAGCACAATGTGGCCTATCATTTGTCACCCAAAGCCAACTTTCCTTTTCATCAAAGGTTAGTCATGGTTAAAGGCGAAAATTTTGACAATAACATCTATTATCATCCCGATCCGAAGTTATTGAAAGAAAAAATAGCCTTACAAGAAACAAAGACAGAAGAAGGTCAGGATACTCACTCGCTGTTTGCCGACCCTTTGTTCACCGATATAGAGCAAGGCGATTTTTCTTTGAAAGCAGAATCTCCGGCTATTGGGCTTGGCATTCAGTCGTTGCCGGCCGACTTTTTGAATAAGGTGGGGCCTTCGTACAGTCCTTTTATAAATAGATATAAAAGCAACAAAAACAAACTGTTGTATCCTAAAAAATTTAGGAAGCAAAGGTTTTAATATTATGACAATATTTTCTCAGTTTTTCTAAAGTATGGGGAGTTGTAGCCAAAAACAGGAAAACAAGAATTATTGATAAAACTGTTAAATAACAAACCTGAAAGCCATTTTGCTTTCAGGTTTGTTGCTTTTAGAGCAGGTAATCTCTTTACCCATCACTACTTTATTTAGAGTACATTAACAACCAATATTATTATAATTACGCCAACTTATTTATATTAGAATGGATGTCGTAAAAACAGAAAAACCTGTAAATCAATGGATTTACAGGTTTTTGAAATTGGATAACTCCAATGTTGCGGAGAGAGAGGGAACAAAACTTTCTCTCTCTAATATCCTGTAAAATAGCATTGTTACAAAAATGCCAGATTTTTTAGTTACCTAATAGTTACCAAATAATGACTGGAATTGTCTTTTAACTGTCATAAAAAGTCTTCCACTTTAACTGCAACTCTTCAGATATAAAAATATAACTTTTTTGAATATTAACAAGGCTTAATTTGTGGATTCAGTGGGTATTTCAGATATAGTGACACAAATTGCTTTAAGGAATGTAATTTCATATTTTAAAAATTATTTAGTAGTACTATTAAAATGCTATTTTTATGTGAAAATAATTACCAAGAAGATTTGAAATACATTAATTACACATAGAATTCAATAACACAAAAGCATTTGGCAACTGAAGAGGAAAGAATTAACAGAGAGTTCATTCCTCAAAATTTTGTACTCCGAAGCAAATAGAAGAATGGTTAAAATCGAACTGAAGCTGTGCCCTATTTATGTAGTAAATTCTATTGAGAAAAAAATTAGATTCAATCGCTACAACTATGAGAACAACCAATAAAAGCATTCCTAAAATAATAAAGGAAGTTCCTTTGAAGAATGCATTGGCAAAAAAGTCATTTAGCAAGGAAAATATTAAAGCTGCTTTTGATAAAACAGAAAAGGAGGTTGTGGAAGAATTACTACTGTATTTATTGAAAAGAAATCCATCAACAAAAGATTACGATTTGATTAATCTTGTTGAATTTGAAGATGAAAATGAAACAGGAAGTTACGTGTATTATTGTGATGTACAAATAGGCAAGTTATTTACTGGTGGGCCTACCAGTTTGTTGAAATCAATACTGAAAATGAAAGACATCTATATATACTTTATTCCTGACTCCGAGCATGAATAAATATATAGTTTCAAGTAGTTACACCGTTTACAAATGCGACTATAATACACTTAAGTAGTATCCAATTCTTTTAGCATATCATCAATTTCAGTATGGATACCTATCTGTTGTAATAGTTTATCCAGAGTGTCCATGGCAAACTCAAGGTTTTCATCTTCCAAATCGTATTCCCTTATTGCATTATAACAAAGTATGAGCAGTTTTATTGGCTCCTTTATTTCAAAACTGGTTTTACTTGTTTTTTCAAAGTCAATTGCATTCAATATTGTAATACAATCGCTCGAATAATTAGTAACACATCGTTTAAGATAACTGTAAAGATTAAATAGACGTTCTTCGTCAGCGTCTGAAATATATTGAATGATTATATTCAAGATGGAAGGCAGATCACTAGATTTTAACTCAAGGAAGCCTCTGGAGTATCCCTCCCTGACTTCTTTTCTCTTATCGATAGAATAACGCTTTAGAATGTACAATGATTTCTCAGCATATTCAGAGTGATTCAAATATTCACAAGCCTTATCAATGGTGTGCTTTATTGAAGAAGGTTGAGTATTATGAAGTTCTAAAAGTAACTCTTTGCTCTTTTCTTGCCCATAGTACCAGCCATATAGAAGATAAACGCCTAAAGATTTAGCAACAGCTGGATATTTAATTGATTTTTTGAGAAAAGGTACTATCTGGTCAAAATGATGATAAATCAAATCATGAATTAATTGCGGAGCCACATGATAAAATTCAGGAGTATAATTCTTTGTATATAACTCAAAAAGTACCAATAGCTCTTTATTACTGAATACATATTTATTGTTTAGATGATATAGTACCACAAGTCGCAGCTGTATGGGTAAAATGTTACAAATATCCAGTAAATAGTTATATATCCTTTCAGTGTATAAATCTTCATCCGACAATCGAATAATCAACTCAATTGCCCAACTGTTAATTGAACTCCATCCTTCACTAAACAATACATCGTTCTGGTCTTTCTGGCTTTCAACGATATATTGATTACGCCTGCTATTAAATGGTGATTCCAGTTTTTTTTGCCAGTAATTAATTAAATCCTCATCTACTACAGAATTTTTGATAAAATATTTGGAATCTTTAATAAAGGAAAACATATATGCATCGGGTATATCCCTGTTCATAAGATGCTTATATAATTTTATTGCTTTACTAATATCATACTCGCCTCCAATCAGTCCTTCTACGCCTGCAGTTTGATATCTAATATGAACTTTATCTAGAGAAATGATGTCCTTGACAAAAGAATAGAACTTCCCAGAATTCTTCTGAACTACTTTTTTAAATGCTCGTGCATGTTCCTCAATGCTATAATTTCTATTAAATTGATAAACAGAACCTTTATCTTCTAATTTAGTAAAGCTATTGAGCCATTGGCAGGGAGATAGCTTTTCATAGTTCTCAGAGGACATTATCCCACCAAGTACGCTTGCCATCGTAATATGATGATTTGGTTTTTGATTATCATATTTCCATCCATCATATCGCCGACTAAACATGTTTAATCTGTTGCTCAGGTCAGCATTCTTTTGGAATGCTTTTGGGGGCAATGATTTCAACAATAACCACTGATCATGGCCCCAAAAAGGAAAAGGATACAAATTATTATATGTTCCATATTTCTTTCTTTCATTTAAATAATTCGAATTGAAATGGAAATCTCTTTTAGGGAAATATTTAAGAATGAATTCTTTGATTATATTTTGCTTCTCAGAAGAGTAAGAAAGATATGTTTTTCGAAGTAGTTCCCTGTAGTAATATATTAGATCTTTAATCAGAAAAAAATCCTCAAGTAATTTCTGATTGGTCAAAATTGAAAATATTTCATTTTTAAACTTGTCTGGTTGGTCATGCATTATTTGCAATGCAACAATACATTGAGTGGCTGAATTTGATTGGATAAGGTCCGCAAGTTCATTTTGAACAAATGAAAAATCTTTATCAATAGCAGTCTTAAGGTATTCAATTAACCATCCCAGTGTTTCATGGTGCAAGTAGGTGTCTGGTTGATAGGATTTAAAAGCTTCATCCTCACTTAAAACATTAAGACCAAAAATAGAACGTTCGTAAGTTGTTTTCTCTATAAGAGAACTAACTATTTCTTTCACGAAAACATAAGCTTTATCAGGAGCACCCTCACATAATTCCTTGCAAAATCTAAAGAATGTTGATTCATCAGAATCACGACCCATCAACCTTTTTCTTTGTTTTTTCCAATCTGACAAAATACGATCGAATACTTTTCTACTTTCGCAAATTGCAAAGTCAGGATTTGATTTAATGGCATTTGTTAAGATGTGAAAACGCTCACTTTCAGAATCTAGGTTTGAATTCTCAATGTTAAAATATGCATTGGTTAGTATTTCTTTAGAATAATCCTTGGCACGAAACAGCATCCATTTTATAATTCCGACTTTGGCCTTTTTATCTTTTATCTGGCTTGTAATTTGAAATGCAGTATCAATATCTTCATCCGCTTCAAATACAATTAATCTTGATATAATATTCTTTTCTGTGTCATTGCCATTAGTGTATAAATTCACCAACCAATCATGTTTGTTAGCCAAAAACTTAAACCATCTAACTCTAGGTATGGAATTTAAAAATGCCAACAGTAAAGTTTTGTTGTTGTCCACTAATGAAAGAACAAGTTTAAATTCAGCTTGCTTTGGTTTTTCTTCAAATGCCAGCTGCTCTATGATTAAAAGCTTAATATGGTATCTAATACTGTTCGAGAAAAATAAATTCTCTAGTTCCTGAATATATTTCCTTGGGTTAAAAATCCTCAAATATGCCAACACCTGCTTAGTAATGGAGCGAATAAATAGTCCCTGATGTTTTTGTTGCACAAGAAAATCAAAAATATCACCCCCTTTACTTTCAACAAAATTTCTGGAATATGTGTAGTCAAAAAATGATTGATGGAAAAATTGAATACTGCCATGTTGGCTAACAATGAGATTTTCAGAAGTTAAATAGCTTATTTCTTGATGATAGTTATCAAATAAATGTGAAGGGACACTAAGATTTTCTTGCCTGTCGTATATTTGATTGGCAACTTGATACATGACAGATTCCAATTGAAGAGGTAAAGTATCAGTATCGTTTTTCTTACCTTTTATTTTTACATTCCATAGGTTTCTATATAAATCCTGTAAGCTTTTTATTTCGTTTAATGATGTGGAATGGTTGTAAATTTTACAAAACACATCCAAATGCAGAGGCGTTTTTAACAGGTTTAATAATTCTTTTGGGAAATGGCTTTGCTCCTTACCGGTCAGTCTATTCAGTGTATCACTCACTTCTTTTTCGGACAAAAGAGACAGTTTTATGACTTTTTTGTTTGTAAACTGTTTGAACTCTGGTTCATAGTTCAAATCAAATATTCGACAAGAGACGATTATTCGTAGTCCATACAACATAGATAAATTATTAATTAAAGAACCATATGCTTCTAGTTGATTTCTTTTTGTAGAAAGTGAACGGGATAAAGCATCTATTTGATCCACAATGACAACAACAAGATTGTGTTTTAGAAGAATTTGCTTAAATACATCAAGGATTTGTCCCTCTATGTCCAAAATTGATTTGCCTAGATCATTTGTGTCAATAGTTTTCCTATCAGCTTTCAAACCTAACACAGGAATATTGTTCTTATTTAACAAATGGACAAGGTCCCTTAAAATAACTGACTTACCAGTTCCTGCATCTCCTGCCAGAATTGCAATGTTAGATTCCCCATCTTGTAGCTCTTTATGAATCCAATCGTTTAAAACAGTTGTTTCATTTCGTTTTATGTGAGAATTCGGCAAGTTTGAAAATTCGTTGTTAATTCCATAAAGATCACCGGATGCAAACTTGAGACTATCGTAAATCTTTTCTTCAGAGATGGGAAAGATCTGACTTAATGCTTCATCTCCATTAAATGCTTTTACAAACTCAGGTCCAAAAATGTCATATACAATTCTGGGATGGGCTTTAAGAATACCACTGAGCTGATTTTTGTCCCATTTATACAATTCAATACCGTCCTCATGAAGTTTTGTTCGGTATTCTTCAAATTCATCCTGCAACGTCGCAGAATTCATATCACAGGAAGTACAAATGTAAAACTTGTTACTATTTGCATAGTACTTTCCTTCTTGGAATCGTGAAATAACCTTTTTTAAATCTGCTGTACCAAAAATTCTATATTTTTTACATTGATATACAGAATATACTCCCTCTTCTTGCTTTGCAAAAATGTCAATTCCATCCTGATTTTGCCCCTGTATTCCTCTTTTCTCACATTCACTTCTATCAAATTCAGTTTGGACTACTTTTAGACAAAGCTCCTCAAAAAGTTCCCAGGACAATTGCTCAAAGGGAAGTTGTTGTATTTTGGGGTTTAAAGGAAGCTGAATCCTTGCTTTTATTGGTTCCGACATATTATGCATAGATAATTCTGAGATTATCAGACTCTTTTATTATTAAAGGCTATAATCCCATCTACTGGGTTCAAATTTTAAATATAAAACTAATAAGAATTTACATTTGATTACTAATTGGATTTTAAATACATAAGTGATTTATGTGTTGCTGATAAAAATAAGCATATGTGAACTTAGTATAATTAAAGAAAAATGAAGATTTATTTTTAATTATAACTACAAATAAACTTCTTAATCGTTATTTGCCGAGTTATTTTGTATTTACGGTATATTTAAGTGAAAGTTTAACTGCAATAAGCATTGCCCATGAATTACGAACAAAGAGCTTTAGTTCAGGAAATAAAAGCCGCGACTCAATATTATACTAAAAAGAAAAACTTAAATAATAGATCTGATGAAGCATTAAATGCAGATAAGATGTGGAATGCTTCTTTCTTTTTTGCAAAACTCCTTTTTAAAGCAACACCAACAAAAGAAAGATTCACTTATATTAAGATTGTTGAATACACACAACAATACAATAAAAAGCAAGGTACTCATATTGATCTTGAGAGTTTATTTGATAAATATTGGCTTCGAAATGTTTTGGACAGAATATTCATAGCTGGTACAATTGATAGTGCCTGTCGGGATTTTGATAAAATAAAAGAACTGAAAAGTGAATTAGTTTTTTTGTGTCAACTTTATTCTGAACTGATTGACTCTGATAAGAAATCTTTGAATAAGAAAGAGGTCGAAGAAAAGATTAAGAATTTTGAACGCACAAATGATTTATTACTTAATAGAGAGGAGCTGTATAAACAGCAATGGTTAACTGAAATAGATGATTGCATAGAACTTTGTAATATAGATGTATACTACCAACCTTTTTTAGATTATTGGAATGAATTCTTATTCCTGAACACATTAAAAGTTAAGTACCTTGATTCTCCAAGAAAATACTTGATATCAAGATCTGAATTAACAGCTGTTCACAGTAAATTCGTTTCATTTTACCCTAATATTCCAACTATTGATGAATTTATAGAGGAGAAAGTTTTCTCAGAAAGCGAAGGTAGCTTCTTAATAAATCTACATCATACAGATGTTTGTTATTGGCACGACTTAAATGAAAAAATCTGTGGTCAATACTGGCAAATTCTAGTGAATAATACAAATGGTATAGATGATAGAGAAAGAATTAAAGTATTCCTTAATACAACATATTACTCTCATAGTAGCTCATCAAAGTTTCTTGAAAATGCCTCGACCGAAGCAAGGTTATATTTTCTAAAAGCTGCATATCAATTAATTAAAGCTGAATCTGATATTAATGGGGCAAACAAAGAAATTGAAAAAGTACGTTTGGATGGAGAAATGTCAAGAGGGATTGATTTATTACTTTATTATGAGAGGTCAAAAGAACCAACAAACCTAAGAAATACGGATTATTTTGAATTATTTGAATCGCTTGAAAAATTCGAAAAACGGTCGCAAACAACATTGTTTTTAGGGCAAAGTTCCCGACATGAGTTAAGTTTTCTTATTGATGTTATTGTTTGTTATGACACAGAATCTAACAACGAATCGGACAACGATGAGAACCCGATAATAGTACATTATCCTAAAGTTATTGGGTTATTAAAAGAATCACTTAATAAACCAGCATTATTATGGCTAATTGTACACTATCTAAAATTTAATCGCCCACAAATTCTATCATATTTATTAACTGAGCCAGACTTTATTTCTTTGTCCTTTAAAATCCTTGACAAATTGGATTTCCATGAAGGAAAGACCTATGAATTAAAACTTGAATTGTGGAAATTATGCATTCCATTGGCATTATTAAGTCTAAACAAACAGTTAAATAAAGAACCAGAGTTTTGTGCTAAAATACTTTTTCAAATATTCCGTGAGCTAAATAAAGACAAGTTTCAAATCGCACATAACAGAAGGAATCAAACTGAAGAAGAACTTTATGAATCACAAAAAAGAATTAAGGAAGAAACTGTCTTATCTATTATTGAAGAGTACACCTTATCTAATATTAAACAAGAGCAATACTTAATACCTGAATTATTTAATAACCTTGTAGACCTTGCAATTGGCTATTACGAAGAAGAGTTATTTGTAAATAATTTCATTCGCTTCCCCTTACTAAAATGGGATGGATACATTTGGCTGTTGAAATGTTCAACGTACTGGAAATACAAAGCACAATTTTGTGTAAAAGAGCCTGAAATTGAACTTCTAACCAACTCATTTTTCGAACAATACTTATCATTATTAGAACAAGATAAAATAAAAACATTTGATGCTTTTGAACAAAAGCATGTAATAAAAACAGCTTCGTGGAGCGAAAAAATTGAGAATATGGAACGTCTTAGCTGGTTATATCCAATTTATTTTCTCTCAGTACAACAAAAACTTCCTGCATTTCTTGCTCCTAGATTATACCCTAAAAGTTCAGAAAATTATTACAATAAGGAAAATAGACTCATAGTAAGTAAATTAAGAACACATGTAGCTATCCTTTTACAAGTTTTTAGAAAACTGATAAATACTACAATTCCGTATGGTATAGATAAAAATCGACTTAATGAAATTAAGTTACGATTAGAGCAACAGATTATTGACTACCTAAAAAACCACACAGAAAATATTCCTCAAAAAGGTAAAGTTGATTTGTTTGATTATCAATCTGAATGGGCTTTTAATAGCTCTGAGAAAGAATTATTATTACCTCAATTAACAAGAATCTCTAATTGGTTTAGTAAAAAAGAAGAATTTGTTGATGCAGTCGCACGAAGTAATGATATTGTGAAAATCTTAACTATTGCAGAATCCATAGCTTCAGAAGGTATTAGAATTAAGCTTTTACAGAGCATAAAGAAGGCGGATTTACAAAAGTATTTAGAACAAAGCCATTGGATTCCTGAAATCCAAAATACACTATCAATGCTATGCCAATACCCTGAATTAAAACATAAAACTAAAGAGGTTATTAAATTTTGGAAAGACAATAAAATATCTGATAGAAAAGGGGAATATGAAAAGTATATATTTCAAACGAAATTAATATTAGCATATCAGGACAATAACATACAAGCTATTAATAAAATGCCTTTGCCTGAGAAAAATTTGGTACATACAATTTCTGAACCAAGTTATCATCATTATAAGCAGTTTTATACTGCGCTAATACATCTAAATGAAAAGCCTGAAAATGCGTATGTTATTTTTAATGACTTAGCTAAGCAATTTCCCAAGTACTATGTTTTTGCTCTGAATAGAATGACTGCTAAAATGAAAATTGCAGCTAACAATAATCATGATAATAACATATACCGAGAGACAATTGAAGAATGGCAGGTATTCTCAAAAAGAAACAATATTAAAGAAGATACCCTTGGATTGACTTTCCACTCAAACAAGATGCTGGTATATCTTCATCTAGAAGAATATAAATTATTGGAAAAGACATTTGTTAGCTTAGACCTGCCTGACAGAATGAATGAGGATGTTATAACAACTAAGGTAACTAGTTTAATAGCGCAAGAAAGAATTGAAGAAGCTCTTATATTACTTGATCACGCGGAGAGTTTTCATAAGCATTCAAAGGGTGATAAATTAGGTTTTATTCAAACTCTAAGGGGGCATGTTTCAGGTATTGATAATAATGAAGAGCTAAGGTTATATTTCAATCGTATTTTTAATAGTTCTCCAGAAAAATTGATTCAAGTTCTGCCGGAAAAATTCAATGGAAAGAATAATATTAATGAATTTATTACAAAAGAGGTTGTATTGGCTTCAAACAAGATGCTTGATAAAATTAATTCGGTCTCAGAAATAAAGAAAGAAGATAAATACAATGACCTGGTACAACTCGCATTAGAAGCTAGGTTAAGTACATTTGGGTGGAGTGTAAAAGATCAAACTAGAAAAGGATTTTCACCATCAACAGGAACGAAGGAAGAAAATCTTGGAGAAATTGATTTGGACATACAAGATTGCAATAATGATTCATTTATCACCTGTGAAGCATTTATTTATAGAGATAAAGGTAGGATTCAGTCGCATATTGAGAAAGTAATTGCGCATTATACGAATAAAAAAGCTGCATTCATTATTTTGGTGTATTTCCCGGGAGAGTTCGAAAGCTTTAATAAAACTTGGAAAAAATATACGGAAGAAATAATACCTAAATTAAATTACCCAAATGGATTTGACTTTCAAAGCAAACAAGTTCTTGATATGTCGGAAGTTTTTAATCAGACAAAATCAGCTGTAAAAGTTGGGAGGTCTGAACATGGTGAAGGAAGCTATTTGTATCATGTCTTTGTAAATTTGAATTATCAGGTTGGGAAATAAAGAGTTGATAGCGGGAATTAATTATTAAACTAACCAACTATCTGAATATTTTTATTGATAATCTTTACTTTTAATTAGGAGTTTATTTATTTAATGTAACGAGCAAACTAAAATTTAGTTATTTTTAATCTAAGTATAATTAATAACGGATAACTATAAATTATCATGTTTATTTTCAAAAGATTTTCGGAAGAACGATTCAATCGAATCAACAAAATTATAGATTCAGAATATGCATTATTAGCGAATACAATCAACCTGATTGGAAGTTCGAATTATCCATTCAAGAGTGTTGTAAAAGCGTTGGGAACAGCCATATTTACTAATCCTGCTGAAGGGTTTAAAGAAAAACGTTACTTTCCAATGTGTTCTAATTTGGACGAACTTGAAAATTATGCCGATGAACAGGTTAAAGAATTTTTTAATTATAGTGATGCATATGAAGTTTCTTTGCAGCCTCATTCAGGAACACAGGCCAATCAAATTGTATATAATGCTGTCTTAAATCCAAATGATACTGTTTTAGCATTGAGAATGGACTGTGGAGCCCATGTTTCACATTCAACAATTGTAAAAAAATACTACAATCTGGTCGAATATGGTATTGCAGATGAATTAATTGATTATGATGGCATTGAAAAACTTTGCTCAATACATAAACCTAAGTTATTAATTGCCGGAACAAGTTCCTATCCAAGACAAATAAGATATGATATTTTACATCGCATCTGTAAAAAGTATTCTGTTCTACTATTAGCTGATATTTCACATACCGCCATTTTTATTGCCTCTAAGCATCACATATCACCATTTGAATATGCTGATTTTATCACCTTGACAACAAATAAAACAACAAGAGGCCCAAGAGGTGGTGCTATTGTGTTCCAAAAGAAATATAGGATGAAAATACAAAGAGCCATATTTCCAATAACACAAGGCTCTCCTAAATACAATGATATTTTAGCAAAAACGGTGATGTTTGTTGAATTAAATAACATGGATATTGCTGCATATACAAACAAGATCTTATCACTTAGCCAGGAGTTTGCACAGTTTTTTATGAGTAAAGGGATAAAGGTTTATACTGGAGGTACCGATTGTCATTTGGTTGTGCTTGATCTCCAAGAACAGGGAAAGAGTGGTGTCGATTGTGAGAAGTCTCTTGAAGAGATCAATGTTTTGGTAAACAGGAACTCTGTACCAAATGATCCACAACCTCCCCATATTGGGTCGGGGTTGAGATTTGGTTTTTTAACATTAGCAACTTTGAATTTTGATCACAGTGACTTTTGTGTTCTGAAGAATATAATTTTCAAACAACTTTTTGAGGCAAAACAATTTTCAAAAAATGATATTTATGACATTATTTCTCGTTATACTTTAACTAACTAATATCTCCAATGTGGAGAAATTGAAAGAATTAAATCAATTTCGACGGAATCAACTATAAACACTTTTCTGATGCCATAAATTGATGGATCGCCTGGATAATTATTGGTGGCCTTGATTTTTAATTTCTGACCATAATCTCTGTCTTTCAAGAATATCAATGATCCTAAATTATATTGAAGTTGAAATTGTGCCCAAGGATCAGGTATATCCAAAGCTTGTTTCTGTAGATCTTCAAATAGAGCTACGAGTTGATTAAGGTTAAGCTCTCCGTTGAAAAACTCACATATTGACTTGTTGTTTTTGAACTTACACAGATCGTACCCCAAAAGTTGCGGAAGAGTAGAAATTGCATCATTAAAATAACTTAACGCAGTACCATATTCGTTCCTAACTAGATAATAAACCCCGATGTTAAATATTGCCTGGTATACCTCATTAGAATATAATTCTTCAAAAATGATTTTTGCTTCTACAAAACACTTAAGAGCTGTCTCATTATCTGAATTGTATAAATAAACTATTCCCAGATTATTTAGTGATGTAGCCCGGCCAAAATGTGAGTTCACAGACTTAAAATATTTAATACACTTTCTTAGGTTTAATGATGAAGTCTCATAATTAAATAAATGTCCAGAATTCCGTAATATAACTATATAGTTTTCATCATTTTCATACTCCATGTAATTAGTTTTCAGGGCATTTATGTGATTTCTGACTTTAACATCCTGCCTTTGGTGTTGCAGTAGGTTTAAGTATACAGAATAATACTCAATATTATTCAAGTTCGTCTCTAGTAGTGTAATAGCTTCGTTATACTTATA